>NZ_JACJEY010000069.1:0-21534 GCF_014164295.1 Pseudoalteromonas sp. SG43-7 | reverse complement strand
CCGGAGTTAAATCCAATAGAGCAAGTATGGAGTTGGATACGGCAACACTGTTTATCTAATCGTGTGTTTAGTGGTTATGAAGAAATAGTCGAACAGGTTTCGCAAGCGTGGAATAAATTCATTTCAGTCCCAGATACGGTTAAAAGCAAATGCTCTAGAGACTGGATAAAATTGACTTAATCTTTATGCAGATTGGTATTATTTAAAGAACTATAGTTGATAAAGAATCAAAAAATCGGCCACAATATAGATTATGACCGATTACTCTTTTTCGAAAAGGAAATTACAATCTTGCAAATCCCTTTTATATTACTAAAAAATATTAACTAACGGCTGCGTAAAAACAACCAAAACCGGGTAGGGTAAGGGTTTGTTTATCTAAGCTGCCATTGTGATGATTCAGTTCTGAATGTGGCACAATATCAGTGTGTTCAATGTTGAGGCTTGTAGGCTCTTGCGCTAGGTTAAATACGCACAACATAGTTTGGCCTGCAAAACGACGGTAAAAAGCTAACAATGGCTCAGGGGTATTAATAAATTCAATATCGCCTTCGAGTAAGATAGCTTGTTGCTTACGCCATGTCATAAAATGGCGGAACGCATTTAGAATCGAATCACTATCGCTATCTTGTTTGCTTACAGTCTGGTGTTTGTGGTTTTCGTCAACAGGTAACCAAGGTTTCGTTGCAGAAAATCCGGCCTGTTCACCGTCATCATTATGCCATGGCATAGGCGTACGACAGCCATCTCGGCCTTTAAAGTTTGGCCAAAAAGTTATCCCATATGGGTCTTGTAAGTCTTCAAACGCCACACTTGCTTCACCAAGACCTAGCTCTTCACCTTGGTACATACATACACTACCGCGCAATGAAGCGAGTAGGGCGGTAAGCATTTTACACTGCGCAGGGTTTACTTCACCATTGTTACTCCAACGACTAGCAACACGTTCTACATCATGGTTACTAAAGGCCCAGCAAGGCCAGCCTTCTGTCATTCGTTCTTCCAATGTCTTAACCGTTGTACGAATATACTCACTGCTATAATCATTGGTTAGTAGCTCAAAACTGTAACCCATATGCAGTTTATCGCCACCGGCGGTGTATTCAGCCATAGTAGCAAGTGAATCCTCGGATGATATTTCACCCAAAGACACGGTACCAGGATATTTGTCTAACAGGGTACGAATATCTTGCATAAAGCTAATATTTTCAGGTTGGGTATTATTATAATGGTGATACTGAAAAGCATACGGATTATCTTCGCTAAAACCACGGCCTTGGCGTTTTTCTGGCGGTTTAGCTGGGTTATCACGTAGCTGTGCATCGTGATAACAAAAGTTAATTGCATCTAGGCGAAAACCATCTACCCCTTTTTTAAGCCAAAACTCAACATTATCTAATACTGCTTGACGTACATCTGGATTATGAAAATTAAGATCCGGTTGTTCAGTAAAAAAGTTGTGTAAATAATACTGGCCACGACGCGGCTCCCATTGCCAAGCAGGGCCACCAAAAATTGAAAGCCAGTTGTTTGGCTGGGTGCCATCTGGTTTTGCATCAGCCCATACATACCAATCAGATCTGGCGTTAGTTTTGTCTTCTCGGCTATCTAAAAACCATTGATGTTGGTCTGATGTGTGGCTCAATACTTGATCAATAATAATTTTAATATCGCGTTGATGAGCTTGTGCAATGAGCTCGTCAAAGTCATTAAGATCGCCAAAAAGAGGGTCTACGTCACGATAATCGCTGATATCATAGCCAAAGTCTTTCATTGGTGATTTAAAAAATGGTGAGATCCAAATAGCATCAACACCCAGACTTTTAATATAGTCTATCCGGCTGATGATCCCTTTTAAATCACCAATGCCGTCACCGTTGGTATCTTGAAAACTGCGCGGATAAACCTGATAAATCACGGCACCCTTATACCACTGCTGTTGAGCCATTTTTTTCTCCATCGTGACAACACTCCCCATTTTACCCTAGCAATTATTACTGTTTAGAAATGGTGTGTTCGTAATCTTGTTAGCAGTTCGATTAAAGCAAACTACGTTATTTTTTAAAAAGCATACGTGAAGGGCTTGATACTGTAAAAAGGATGCATACGTATGCATGCTAAATAGATCGCTTTGATAAGGAAAACAGCTTCTGAAAAACCTATTAACAAAGGTATGTGAGCGGCAAATAGATGTTTACCAATTCTCGTTTTCGTATCATTAACAAAGTAGCAAATCCAACTTGGTGCATATTATATGGGTTCTGTAGCGTTATGGTGCAGCGCCATTAATGGTCTTACCAATTGGCATTTTGTGAGGGGGGCGATCGGGACTCGAATGCAAAGTGTGAATGCACTAATAATTAAGGTATTAAACTGTAAATCGCCGCGCTGAAGGAGCTCGATGCAGTACATATTTCTTTTATAAAATAGAAAGATCAATTGCCCGCTCTTTATACCTATAAAAACAAGGTGTTGCCATTATTTGTGTGAATTTTTTGTTAACTTTGTTGGTTTTGTACTAGCCTGAATACGTATGCATAAAGTTGTTAAAAAAATAAGGCGGGCGTTAATATTCATCCTGACAACAAAATAGCTAACAAATGGTTTGCTTCTATCACAAGCAACTCGCTAAAAGTTAGTAATATAAAATTGGGTAACGGGAAACACATCATGTCTATGTTCAAACCAAGTATATTAACAATTGCACTTGCAACCGCAGGCTTAACTAGCATGTCAGGTTTTGCAGCTGAGCAACAAACAACTGCGAATGAAGATTTAGAAGTCATTGAAGTGAAAGGTTTTCGTCGTAGTTTAATTCAAGCTATTGACACTAAGCGTTTCAGCAGCTCAGTAGTAGAGGCAATCTCAGCAGAAGATATTGGTAAGTTACCAGATTCGTCTATTGCAGAATCAATTGCGCGTCTACCTGGTCTTGCCGCGCAACGATTAGATGGCCGTGCAAGTTCAATTACTATTCGTGGTATGGGCGAAGACTTTAGTACCACAACATTTAATGGTCGTGAGCAAGTATCGATTGGTGATAACCGTGGTGTTGAATACGACTTATACCCGTCAGAAGTGATCAGCGAAGTTGTTGTATACAAAACGCCAGACGCATCTTTAACGACTCAAGGGATTGGCGGTACCGTTGATTTACGCTCTACGCGTCCTCTCTCAGCCGGTGAACAATCAATTACTGCAAATGTGCGTTTTGAACAAAACGAAATGGATGCAGTTAATCCAGAAATGGATAATAAAGGTTATCGTGGTTCGTTTGGTTATGTAGATCAATTTGCTGACGATACCATTGGTGTTGCATTTGCTTATGCCCACATGGAATCACCAAATCAAGAACAACGCTGGAATGCATGGGGTTATGATCCAAGTGGTGCTGACGGCAATTTACGTTTACAGGGCGCTAAGCCTTATGCACGTTCATCAGAGCTAACAAGAGATAGCTTTTTAGGTGTGCTTGAATTTGCACCATCAGATAAACTGCATATTACCGCCGATGCGATGTATGTTGATTTTGAAGATAAGCAAATATTACGAGGCATAGAGCTGCCATTAAATTCAGGTCGTGCAGATACAAATTATGAAACGTTAGCCACCAATGGTGGCGTTGTTACTCAAGGCCAAGTTAATAATATTAAAACCTTAGTTCGTAATGACGTAAACTTCAGGACTGCTGATTTACTCGCGCTTGGTTTTAACGTTGAATACGATATAAACGATAGTTGGCAAGTGGCTGCTGATGTGAGTTATTCAAAGGTTGAACGTGATGTCTGGGGTCTTGAAAGCTATGCAGCGACAGGACGTGGTGACAACGAAGGCCTTGGTGATAACCTACAATACAGCCTTGACAGTGGTATGGCTGGCGCCATTTTTACCCCTACACTTGATTATTCAGACCGCGATTTATTTCAACTGGGCGCAGCACGTACTTGGGGGAGTAGTGCTGTTGGTGGCGATGGTCAAGATGGCTTTTTAAATAGACCACATGTTGAAGATGAATTAGCATCATTAAAGCTCAGTGCAAAAACGTTTATTGAAAATAGTCCGATAAGCCAAGTTGAATTTGGTGTTAACTACAGCAGCCGTGAAAAAGATAAACAAGATACCGGTGAGTACCTGCGCCTCAAGCAGTATCCTGAAATGGTGCGTATCCCAGATGAATATTACCTAGGCTCAGTATCACTTGATTTTATTGGTATGGGTGACATGATTGCATATGATTCGTTAGCCCTATACAACAGCGGCGCGTACGATTCATTTAATCAAGCTGATACTGATACAGGCCGTTGGGCAAATATTTGGACTGTACAAGAGGATATTTTAACTGCCTATGTTAAAGCTGATTTAGATACTGAATTGTTTGGTTTACCTGCACGCGGCAACGTGGGCTTGCAAATTGTAAATACAGATCAAAGCTCTGACGGTTATGCGGTTGATTCAGATCCGGATACAGGCCTTGTCCGTGTACAATCGAATAGAGCAGGCGACAAGTATACTGAATTTTTACCAAGCTTGAACTTGAACTTATCGTTGACTGAAGATCAAATGCTACGCTTTGGTTTAGCTCGTACAATGTCGCGTTCACGTATGGATCGTATGAATGCAAGTAACAGCTACAGCTTTGATGCGGCAAAAAACAACGTTACAACACCACCGACTAATCTAGAAAATTCACCGTGGAGTGCAAGTGGCGGTAACCCAAGTTTGCGTCCTGTTATTGCTAATCAAATCGACTTATCGTATGAGTATTACTTTAGTGCGGAAGGTTATTTTGCAGCTGCTTTATTTCATAAAGACATAGAAGATTGGCAGTTCAACACGCAAATAGTGGGTGATTTTGCTGATGTCGATACACCTAATGGTGAAGTGCCGATCACTAACCAAGGTCTAGTGAGCGCATGGGATAACGTAGGCGATGCAAAAGTATCAGGCCTTGAGTTAACAGCGACATTACCAGGTAATATACTCAGCGATAGCCTTGAAGGCTTTGGTACAGTTATTAGCGCTACCTTTTTAGATTCTTCGCTTGATAACCTCAATGGTGAGAAAGAAGAAATTCCAGGTCTATCAGATAAAGTTTATAACTGGACACTTTATTATGAAAACTACGGTTTTCAAGCACGTGTGAGTATGCGTTACCGCTCTGACTTCTTAGGTGAAGTAAATGGTCTATCATTAGCAAGAACAACGGTCGTTGTTGCAGAAGAGACTATCTGGGATGCCCAAATTGGTTACGATTTCTCTGAGTCTAGCATTGAAGCATTACAAGGTCTTACTGTATCGCTACAAGCACAAAACTTAACTGATGAGCCGTTTGTAACTTATCATGACGGCAATAAAGCAACGGTACGTGATTATCAAAGCTATGGGGCTAATTATTTATTAGGCTTTGCTTATAAATTTTAATTAAATATACCCAAGTCAGTATGATTCAGTTGTATTAAACGCGATTGAGACAAGATACTAGGGATCTCAATAGAGATCCCTTTTTTATTTGTGAGGAGTGATAAATGAAAGCGATAGAAAAAATTGTTATCTTAGGCGGCGGCAGTGCAGGTTGGATGACCGCTGCGATGTTAGCAAAAGTGTTTTCTAAGCAGCTATCAATCACTTTAATAGAATCACCCGATATTCCAACTGTTGGTGTAGGGGAGGCAACTATCCCTGCGATACAGACTTTCAACAATGTCTTGGGGCTTGATGAACACGTTTTTTTAAAGCGCACTCAAGGCACTTATAAACTTGGTATTCAATTTGAAAATTGGGGCCAACAAGGCGATAGTTACCAGCATGCATTTGGTGATATTGGCAGAGGGCTTGGGATCACCCCATTTCATCACTTTTGGCTCAAAAGCAACCAAAGCAAAACAACGCAAACCTTATGGGACTTCAGTGTTAATGCGATTGCGGCAAACCATAATAAATTCCACCCAAATCCACAGATTGGTAAAACGCCTTTAGCTGGGCTTACTTATGCTTATCACTTTGATGCGGGCAAATACGCAAAGTTATTACAAGAGTTTGCAATTGCGCAAGGTGTAGAATATCTCAGTGGTACGATGGAGTCTGTAAAATTAGACGATAATGGCTTGATTAAAACACTTGAACTCAGTGATGAACAAACCATAAAAGGTGATTTTTTTATTGATTGCAGCGGCTCCAGTGCACGCTTGATTGAACAGGCGTTGGGGGTTAAATACCAAAGTTATCAGCATTGGCTTTTCTGTGATCGTGCAATTGCAGTGCAAACTAAACCGCTGAAAAATACGCCGCCATTTACTCGTTCGATTGCAAAAGATGCCGGGTGGCAATGGCAAATTCCGCTGCAAAATAGAGTGGGGAATGGGCTGGTATATAGCAGCCAATTTATGAGTGCTGAACAAGCTGAACAACAGTTATTAAATAGTTTAGAAACTGAGACCATAACGGCCCCAAAACATATTAAGTTCACGCCAGGAAGACGCGAACAGCAGTGGTTTAAAAACTGTTTAAGTATTGGTTTATCTAGTGGCTTTTTAGAACCTTTGGAATCTACCAGCTTACATTTAATACAAACCAGTATAGCTCGGTTTATTAAGTTATTTCCGGCGCACCCTGATTGTGAGTTATCGGCGCATGCTTATAATTTACAAGCCAAAAATGAATTTGAAAAAATTCGTGATTTTATTATTTTGCATTACGCTGTTAATCAAAAGCAGTCTCCATTTTGGCAACGGTGTGGCGCTATGACATTACCTGACTCATTACAGCAACGTATTGCACTATTTAAACGAACAGGCACGCTTTCAATACAAGCAGATGAACTTTTTTCAGAGGTTGCTTGGCTACAAGTTTTAATTGGACAAGGGATCAGACCACAAAGTTATCACCCGCTCGCACGTGTAATTTCAGATTCTGAGCTTGGTGAGTTCTTATCCAATATAGCGACTATCCAACAGCAATACGTTACTCACTTACCAACACATGAGCAATATTTACAGCGATTTTGTCGTGGTTCAGAGTTAGCAAAAGGCCAAATCTAGTATGAATATTATTATTGTTGGTGGTGGTACAGCAGGGTGGATGGCTGCTAATTTATTAAATCATTCTCTCACTGATACCCATGTCACTTTAATTGAATCACCAACAATTGCGCCTATTGGTGTTGGTGAAGGCTCGACTGCGCAGTTAAAACAATTCTTCGATACATTAAATATTAGCGAAAGTGAGTGGATGCCTCAATGCAATGCAACCTACAAACTGGGGATTGAATTTAAAGATTGGTCTACCCATCCAGGTCATGAGCAGTATTTTCACTCATTTTATGGGCAGACGGATTTACATACACAGCAGCAATTTATAAAAAGTTGTTTGTTAAAACGTCAAGGTGTAGCGATTGATGCACATCCCGACAGCTATTTTTTAGCAGCCTACTTAGCTAAGCAACAGCGTGGGCCACATACTCAAGCGGACTTTCCATTTCAGCAAAGTTATGGTTATCATTTTGACTCGGGACTGCTTGGGCTATTTTTAGCTAATAGAGCAACAAGCAAAGGTGTTAAGCACCTAAAAAGCACCATAGCGCAGGTTGAGCTTGATTCTGCAGGCAACATCAAGCAGCTTGTTCTTGATGAAAACAGTGATGGACAGCAGTGTATTGCAGCTGATTTTTTTATCGATTGTAGTGGTTTTAAAGGATTGCTTATTCAGCAAGCATTAGCCGTACCTTGGCTTAGTTTTAAAGAAAATCTATTTAACGACAGTGCTATTGTACTGCCGACAATGAGTAATCAATTACAAGCCTCGCAAACAACTTCAACCGCATTAAAATATGGATGGCAATGGGCTATTCCGCTTACCAATCGTATTGGCAATGGTTATGTTTACAGCCAAGACTTTTGCAGTGCTGATGAAGCAGAAACAGAACTTAGAACCAAACTCGGCTTACTCAATTGCGATGTACCTGCACGTAAGCTAACAATGAAAGTAGGACGAGTTAAGCAACATTGGTATAAAAACTGTTTAGCTGTAGGTTTATCGCAAGGCTTTATTGAACCTCTTGAAGCAACTGCTTTACATTTAGTGCAGCAAACAATCGAATCGTTTATCGCATGTTTTGAGCATAACCGACCGAGTGAAGTAAAACGTGATCCGTTCAATATGCAAATTAATAACCGTATAGAAGGTATTCGCGATTATATTGTATGTCACTATCGCGCCTCCAATCGGCGAGATACAGAGTATTGGCAAGCAAATGGTCAAAATGAAATGCTATCAGCCTCGCTAAAAAATATTTTTCAGTGCTGGTTATCGCGTAATGATTTAACCGGCGAAATTGCCCATCAAGGGATTGAAAACTACTATTCAAGTCTGTCGTGGCATACCTTATTGAGCGGTTATGGCGTCTTCCCTCCTAGCGTTGCTAAGCCAAGTTATACGCAACAACAGCAAATTAAAGAGCTTTATAATTTTAACCATCAGTGTGCAAGCCATTTTAGAGCGCTTACACCCATCATCCCGCAGCAAAAATAATCAGGATATTAATATGAGACTATCAAAAAGCGCATTACTGTTAGTAACAGTAATGCTGAGTTTTCAGCTGCACGCAAAAATGCGCGTTGAGCCACAAAACTGGTGGGTTGGTATGCAAAATAATGCCTTGCAAATTATGCTGCATGATCAAGGTATTGCTAAGCAACAATGGCAATTAGCATCTTACTCAGGGGTGAGTTTAAAAAGTGTAACTAAAACCGATAACCCAAATTACGTTTTTTTAAATATTGAAATCAATCCAAGCGCAAAGCCAGGTGTTTTAGTGTTTAGCAGCAAATCAGGGGAGCGTTTTGAGTATCAATTGCATGCACGTAAAGCTAATAGCAGTAAACGTAACGGTTTTGATAGCAGTGATACCATTTACTTAATTAATCCGGATCGCTTTGCTAATGGCGATAGCAGCAACGACACAGTAAAAGGAATGCTTGAGGCTGCAAATCCAATTGAGCGAGGTGGGCGTCACGGTGGCGACATTCAAGGTGTGATTAACGCACTGCCGTATTTGCAAAAACTGGGCGTAACCCAGCTTTGGTTAACACCACCGCTTGAAAATGATATGCCCAGCTACTCTTATCACGGTTATGCAATTACCGATTTTTACACTATCGACCCACGCATGGGCTCAAATGAGTTATATCGCGAGTTATCAGCCAAAGCGAAACAACACGGTATTGGTATAGTGATGGACCTAGTGCTTAATCACTTTGGCTCTGAGCATGAATGGATGACAGATAAACCCACAACAGATTGGATCAATTTTAATGGCGAGTTTGCAAACGGTAAACATGCTACCAGCCATGCTCGTCAAACCATTCAAGACCCACATGCAAGTGAGTTTGATAAACGCCAGTTCAGCGATGGGTGGTTTGTAGCCACAATGCCGGATCTAAACCAGCGGCAACCGCTATTAGCAAACTACCTTATGCAAAATGCTATTTGGTGGATTGAATACGCCGACTTAAGCGGTATTCGCGTTGATACCTATTCATATTCAGACAAAGCCTTTTTAGCTGACTGGACTAAAGCCATAATGACTGAGTATCCCGCTTTTAATATTGTTGGCGAAGAGTGGACCACCAATCCTGCGATTGCTTCATATTGGCAAGCAGGAAAGGTAAATAACGACGGCTATACCTCAAGCTTACCAAGCGTGATGGATTTTTCATTACAAGAGTCACTTATTCAAGCACTTAATGAAGAGGAGAGTTGGAACACTGGCTGGGTAAAAGTGTATCAATCAATCGCCAATGACTTTTTATACCCAAATCCAGACAACTTGCTCGTGTTTGCCGATAACCACGATATGAGCCGAGTTTACACTCAGCTTAAGCAAGATCTTGCTAAAACGAAAATGGCGATGACTATGTTGCTTACCACTCGTGGTATTGCACAAATGTATTATGGCACCGAAGTATTGCTTGATAATACGGGCAGTAATGATCACGGTGATATCCGTATTGATTTCCCCGGTGGTTTTAAAGGTCAGCCAAGTAATGCTTTTACAGGACAAGGGTTATCAGATGAGCAGCGTGATATGCAGCAAACCATCACCACCTTACTTAATTTTAGAAAGCAAAGCCCAGCAATAGCGCAAGGTAAACTGGTTCATTTTAGTCCTAAATCAGGTATATACAGTTACGCGCGGATAAGTGAACAGCAAACTTTGTTGGTGTTTTTAAATAAAAATACCGCAGCAAAAAACTGGTCATTAGCGTATCTGCAAGAGGTTATTGGGCAATACAAAAAGGCTGTGAGTCTTTTTACTGAACAGCAAATAAATATAACAGATACAGTGACCTTAGCGCCTATGAGTGCAACGGTATTAATAATTGAATAAAGCCTGTGTGAATACGTATGCAGCCGCTGTCAGTCAGTGGCAGTTCACTTTAGTATTAAATTTATAATAAAAATGACGTTTAAATGACAACCCATTAAAACGTCAGATCTAAGTAAGAACATTATGACAACAAATAAAACCACAATTAGTACATTCAAATATGGCTCATGGGTATTAGCTAGTAGCTTGTTATTGTCGAGCTGCTCAGATGAGCCCACAACCCCCAGTACTGACAAAAAGGTAGCTGAACAAGTTAACGAGCATTCAAAGCCGGTTGTGTATCAGGTATTCACGCGCTTATTTGGTAATACGCAAACAGCCAATATTCCGTGGGGAACCAAAGAGCAAAATGGCGTAGGCACATTTAGTGACTTTAATGATACTGCTTTAAGTGGCATTAAAGAACTTGGTACCACCCATATTTGGTATACCGGCGTGTTACACCATGCTTTGGTCGGCGATTACAGCCAATATGGAATTAGCCAAGATGACCCGGATGTAGTGAAAGGCCGTGCCGGCTCGCCGTATGCAATTAAAGATTATTACGATGTAAACCCAGATTTAGCCATTAATCCAGAGCGCCGCCTCGAAGAGTTTGCTGCATTAATTGAGCGCACCCATCGACACGGTATGAAAGTGGTCATTGATATTGTGCCAAATCATGTGGCGCGTCATTATCAATCAACCGCTAAACCCGCTGGAGTTAAAGATTTTGGTGAGCAAGATGACACCAGCGTAGAGTATGCCCGCGATAATAACTTTTATTACGTTACTGGGCAGTCATTTCAAGTACCAACCAGTGAAAACTACCAAGTGCTAGGCGGTAATGCCCACCCACTTGCTGATAACTTATTTGCTGAAACGCCTGCAAAATGGACTGGTAATGGTGCCCGTGCTGCTAAGCCTGATATAAACGACTGGTACGAAACAGTTAAAGTAAATTATGGCGTAAAACCTGACGGTAGTTATGACTTTCCAACTCTGCCCGATGAGTATGCTACTAAAGATTTACGCGCGCACTTTGAGTTTTGGCAGGATAAAGAGTTGCCAAACAGCTGGTATAAGTTTCGTGATATCGCGCTATATTGGCTCGATAAAGGCGTAGATGGCTTTCGCTATGATATGGCCGAAATGGTACCAGTAGAGTTTTGGAGCTTTCTAAACTCATCAATCAAGATGCACAACCCAGAGGCATTTTTACTAGCCGAGGTATACAATCCCGCACTATATCGCCCGTATATCCAGCAAGGAAAAATGGATTACTTGTACGATAAAGTCGGCTTTTACGACACCTTAAAAGCTGTTATGCAAGGCACGCAACCGGCAGACACTATTTTTAATGCTCAGCAAAAAGTGGCTGACATAGAGCAGCATATGCTGCACTTTTTAGAAAACCATGACGAACAACGTATCGCCAGCCCTGACTTCGCAGGTAGTAGTGAAAAGGGCAAACCCGCATTAGTAGTATCAAACCTTATTAGCCGTGCGCCAACACTATTATATTTTGCTCAAGATGTGGGAGAAGATGGCTCTGAAGATGCCGGCTTTGGCAAACCAACTCGCACCAGTATTTTTGACTACATTGGCGTGCCAGTGCATCAAGCGTGGATGAACAACGGCAAGTTTGATGGTGCTTTATTAACACCGGCACAAGGTCAATTACGTGAATATTACAAAGCCGTTATGGCGTTGAGTAAACATCCAGCAGTTGTAGCTGGTGACATGCAACCACTGATGGTTACTGGCAGCGAAAAAGTTGCTGCGTTTAGCCGCAGTATCGGTAATCAACAAATTTGGGTGGTGAGTAATTTTGCTGAGCAAGTCAGTCAGATCAGTATTGATATTCCACTTAACACACTGACGCAAAATACCAGCGAAAAATTACAATTGCTTGATTTGCTAGAGGCGAATCAAAACGCCGAGCTAACTATTACAGCTGAGCAGGCACACATTAGTTTAACTTTAAATGCGCTTAGCAGTGCAGTATTAACCACTGGAGCTCATAATGAAAAATAACAAACCAGATTTAAGTTTTTGGCAAATATGGAACATGTGCTTTGGCTTTTTAGGCATTCAATTTGGCTTTGCACTGCAAAACGGTAATGTAAGCCGAATATTTCAAACCCTTGGGGCTAATGTAGATGACATTCCTATTTTGTGGGTAGCAGCACCACTCACAGGGTTAATTGTACAGCCAATTATTGGTTACTGGAGCGATAAAACCTGGGGCAAATTAGGCCGCCGTCGTCCGTTTTTTTTATACGGCGCTATTTTAACCACATTATCGTTATTTATTATGCCAAACTCACCAACACTTTGGATTGCAGCGGGCATGTTATGGATCATGGATGCATCGATTAACGTCACCATGGAACCATTTCGCGCCCTTGTAGGCGATAATCTACCAAACAAACAGCGTGCTACTGGCTATGCAATGCAAAGCTTTTTTATAGGCGTAGGCGCCGTGGTTGCTTCTGCACTCCCTTGGATGATGACGAACTGGTTTGATATTGCCAACACTGCCGCAGCAGGGCAAATTCCTGATTCAGTAAAGTACTCATTTTACTTTGGTGCAGTTGTATTGCTGGTCGCAGTAGGCTGGACAATTATAACCACCAAAGAATATTCACCTGAAGAATTGGCCGCATTTAATCAACAAGAGCAAACTGCGGCTGAACAGGCTGTATCTGCACAAATTAACTTTAGTAAAGGCGGCAGTGTATTTACTGTGTTAGGCCTTGCTGTGCTTGGTTTAGTCATGGGATTAAACCTAGAAAAAGAGCTGTACCTATTGGCAGCTGGCTTAGTGAGTTTTGGCGTTATTCAATTTATTGCAGCCGCACTACAGGCAAAAAACCACACCAGCGGTGGCTTTTACCAAGTCGTTAACGATGTATTCACCATGCCAGAGGCGATGAAACAACTTGCTTGGGTACAGTTTTTTAGCTGGTTTGCATTATTTGCCATGTGGATTTACACCACCTCAGCGGTAACCAGTTTTCATTATGGTAGCAGCGACACAAGTTCAGCGGCGTATAACAATGGTGCAGACTGGGTGGGTATTTTATTTGCGGCTTACAACGGTTTTGCTGCATTGGCGGCTTTATGTATCCCGATCATCGTTAAGCGTGTTGGTTTAAAACTAGCGCATGCACTTAACCTTATTTTAGGTGCGTTAGGTTTGGCGAGCTTTATGTTTATACAAGATCCGAGCTTACTTATTTGGCCAATGATAGGTATTGGTTTTGCGTGGGCGTCTATTTTGTCATTGCCTTACGCCATGTTAAGTACCTCAGTACCGAGTCATAAAATGGGTGTGTATATGGGAATATTTAACTTTTTTATTGTGATCCCACAATTATTAGCCGCCAGTGTCCTTGGCCTGATACTTCGTCACTTTTTCCAAAATCAACCTATTTACGCATTGATGCTAGGTGCTGTGTCTTTTGTACTTGCAGCGGTTGCCGTACTGCGTGTTAAACAGTCTTAATTTAAGGGGCTAAAATGAAAAAATATAACCTAATTACCGCGACAATATTGGCCGCAGGCCTTGTCGGTTGTGGCGTGCAAAATACGCAAACTAGTGCAGTAGCGCAAACATCAGTGAGTGCCCCAGGCGCACCAGGCGAAGCCCCATTTTGGGCATACGCAGGCAAAACTGGGATAGGCACGTCTTTTGAGCAATATCAAAATGGCCATTACAGTGACGACGCGCCAACCGCTAAAGTGTCAAAAGTATGGTTTTCGATTGCTAAAGGGATGATCACCGAAACTATGTTTGGGCTTATTCATCAAGCGCAAATTAAAGACATGCAATTTGTTGTAGTCGGAAAAGATTTTACAGTCACCGAAGCTGACGATTTAGACGTTACCATTGATTACTTATACAAAGACGATAAAGGCCGCCCGTTATCATTAGCATACAAAGTAGTAAGCAAAGATAAGCAAGGTCGTTTTAGCCTCGAAAAACATATATTTACCGATCCAGACGGTCAAAGCTTATTTGTACGCAGTATTTTTAATACCCAGCTTGACGGTGTAAAAGCATTTGTAACAGTTAACCCGTATATAAACAACAACGGCTTAGATGACTTTGCAAAAACCACCGAGCAAGGGTTGGTAGCGTGGCAGGGCGAAAATTACTTGTCATTGCAAGGTGCAAAGCCATTTAAACAAACAAGTGTCGGTTTTACGGGCGTGAGTGATGGTTTAACTGAGCTTAAAACAACCCAGCAATTAGCAACTGTGTATAAAAATACGGGTGAGCAATCGGGTAACGTAAGCTTACTTGCTGAGCTGGGTGAGATTGGTAAAAACAGTCAATTCGATTTAAGCCTAAGCTTTGGTAAAAACCAGCAAGCAAGCTTTAAAGAGGGCCAAGCTACGCTAGCCAAAGGGTATCAAGCTGTACTTGATAACTACAACGGCAAAGGCGAAGCCCTAGGTTGGCAAGATTACCTACAAAGCCTTGCACCACTTAATACCATGAGCGAGCAAACAGCTGATAACGGTAAACTGCTGTATACCAGCGCCATGGTTTTAAAAGCTCAGGAAGATAAAACCCATGCAGGCGCGCTCATTGCGTCTTTATCAAACCCGTGGGGTGAAACCGTATCGGCGAAAACCGGCTCTACCGGTTACAAAGCGGTATGGGTGCGCGACTTTTATCAAGTTGCCATGGCATTTATGGCCATGGGCGATAATGCGACTGCTAAAACCGCATTTGAATACCTTGAAAAAGTACAAGTAAACAGCAAAACCCAGGGCAACAAAGGCGACACAGGGTGGTTTTTACAAAAAACACACGTAGATGGCGAACTTGAATGGGTAGGCGTACAGCTAGACCAAACCGCTATGCCTATTATGCTAGCGTGGAAACTTCATCAGTCAGATGTGTTAAGTGATGCTGAGCTAACTGATTGGTATACCCGCATGTTAAAACCGGCCGCTGACTTTTTGGTAGACGGTGGGCGCGCTAAAATCCTATGGAACGACATGCAAATAACCCCACCTGCGACTCAACAAGAGCGTTGGGAAGAGCAAGAAGGGTATTCACCATCAACCACCGCTGCTGTTATTGCCGGTTTAATTACCGCCGCTGATATTGCAAAAATGGCAGGTGATGAGGTGAATGCTAAACGCTACCTTGCAACAGCAAAAAGTTACAACGCCGATATAGAAAGCATGATGTTTACCACCGAAGGTAATTTAGAATCAAACGCATCAGACGGCGAGTATTTTATACGTATTGGCCAAGACAAAGACGCCAATTCAAATACTAAAATTAACGCCAATAATGGCCGTGAAGGTTTTAATAAAAAGCAAATTCTCGATGGTGGATTTTTCGAGCTCGTTCGCTATGGTGTACGTGATGCACTAGCGCCCAGCATAGTAAAAACACTCCCAGAATATGATGACGAAACCCTAACAGATAACCTACAAGTTAAATACAGCTTTGAGTTTACTGATGGCAGCGGCACATTTGCAGGATACCGCCGCTATGGTAACGACGGGTACGGTGAAGACGAAGTAACTGGCGCTAACTATGCGCAAGGTGGAAAAAATAGCCCAGGGCAACGTGGGCGAGTTTGGCCATTTTTTACCGGTGAACGGGGCCATTATGAAATTGCCGCCGCAAATGCTAATAATACCTTAGATGCAACAAAACAACAGGCTATTAAAAATAGCTATGTAAAAGGGCTAGAGCAATTTGCTAACGAAGGCATGATGCTACCAGAACAAGTATGGGATGGCGTAGGCGTAAATAAAGCAGGATACACGTTAGGCGAGGGTACAAACTCGGCCACACCACTGGCGTGGACGCATGCTGAATACGTGAAGCTAGTGCGCTCATTAAGTGACAAGCAAGTATGGGATCATTACCCAGTGGTAACTAAAGCACTAAAATAACCGCAAACTATCCGCAGTTCAGGTTAATTAACATAGCCGTAGTAAAATACGGCTAAGTTATTTATTACAATAATAACGAGGCTGAAATGAAAACATTTACCTTGAGCGCATTAGCATTAGCAATCATGCTAACAGGCTGCCAAAGCGCACCATCATTAAATAACAACACGAATAACACCGAAACATCGCAATTAAATACTAAACAACAAGCAAGCCCGTGGTGGGAAAGCGCCATTTTTTACCAAATTTGGCCACGCAGCTTTTACGATAGCGATGCTGATGGTCATGGCGACTTTAACGGTATGACCCAAAAGCTCCCGTATTTACAAGAGCTCGGCGTAAATGCACTGTGGTTAACCCCCATGTTTGAAGCACCGTCGTATCATGGCTATGATTTTACTGAATTTTACCAAGTAGAAAACGACTACGGCAGCATGGCCGAGTTTGAAGCCTTTATAAAAGCCGCTGATGATAAAGGCATGAAAGTCATACTTGATTTAGTTATAAACCATATATCAAGTAACCATGAATGGTTTCAGCGTTCAGCAAAACAACAAGCCCCTTATGCTGATTACTTTATTTGGCGCGACGATATGCCAAAAGCCGGTAGCGGTTGGGGCCACGCATGGAGTAATAACGACCAACCCGACGCAGTATGGCATTGGAATGAAACCCGCCAGCAGTATTACTATGGTGCGTTTGGAGCAAGCCAACCTGATTTAAATTTACGCCACCCTGATGTTATTGCCGAAATGGAAAAAATGGCCAAGTTTTGGCTTGATAAAGGGGTTGCTGGCTTTAGGTTAGACGCTGTACGCTTTGCCATGGAAAGCGGCGGCAATACACAGGCCGACACAGACGAAACCATAGCTTACTGGCAGCACTTTAATCAGTATGTAAAAAGTGTAAACCCTGAGGCATATTTGGTGGGTGAAGCCTGGGCAGATATTCCTGTGGCGGCAAAATACTACGGCGAAGGTAAAGGGCTTGATCAGGGCTTTGATTTTGAAGTGGGCTATAAAATCCTTGGCTTATTAAAGCCAGGCGCCAGTGGCGAAGCGCAATTTGGCACCATGCAGTCTAACCAGCAAAAAAATACGGTTGATGCCAATGTGCTCAAACAAAATATACAGCAACGTATTGACTCGAGCGCACCACTTGACTTTTTTGCGCCGTTTTTAACCAATCACGACCAAGAGCGAGTGGCTTATCAGCTAGCAGAGCAAGACGATAAAGCAAAACTTGCCGCCGCCATGTTATTTAGCTCCCCTGGCACACCGTATATTTATTACGGCGAAGAAATTGGCTTAACACAAGGTGGCACAGGTCACGACGTTTATAAACGCGCGCCAATGCAATGGGACAACAGCAGTCAAGCCGGTTTTACCAAAGCTAAAACCAGTTGGGTTGAACAAAGTGAATTATTTGGTAAAGACTTTACCAGCTGGTGGCCTGAATTTTTAGCCGAGCAGCTTAGCGCAGGCGATCGCAATGTAAAAACGCAACAAGCAGACTCTGATTCACTTTGGCGTTTATATCAGCACTTAATTTCGCAGAAAAAACAGCGCCCAGAGCTGGGTATTAAAGGCAGTTATGAATTAACGCAACACGACAACGGCCTAGTTGAAATAACCCGCGAGTTAAACGGCAGTAAAAGTATGTTTATTCTTAATTTAACCGCTAACCCGCAAAGCATCAGCGGTATAAAATGTCAGGGGTTAACGCCTAGCTGGCAACACGACCTCAATGACGAACAACTCGCTGGCTATGGTTTGTTTTTACTAAACAACACATTGTAAATAAAATTCACCCATTGGGGCTAACATACGTTAGCCCCTTTTGGTTAAAGTGCTTTTATTGAATTACCTCAAAATTATAGCGCATTTTAATGAGTTATAAGCAGCATAACTTCTTCTTACGTCATTGCACTAATCATGAAAATGAATATAAGATGCAATCCACCTCAGGTAGGTGTCCACGGTACGTAATGAATACTGACGTACCAACATATAATCAGCGATATAATTTAAAAATGGGGAGCGCGTTTTCATGTCATCACCAATAGTCATGCTGTATATGTGTACAGTGTAGTTGTTTGGCTCCCATATTCAAGAAAATGAGCGACGAGCGCATTTTCTCTTTTCTGAATATCTTTAGTACCAATAAAAAATTATAGTTGGCAATACATTAAGTTATTTGTTAAAAATAGATTTATTAATACATGAGCGTGACATCGGCAGAAAGATGCGCGACGCGCGCACTATAAAATTGTTGAACTAAGCCGCTACGCGGAGATCCTATTCTGACCATTTGAGCCACACTTACCTTGGGGTTATCCCATAACTTGGAGGTAAGTCATGAATACACTCATTGAACAAGTCAAAACTGAAATAGCCTATCGAGGTTATTCGCAAAGTACATGTAAAAGCCACTGTGAACATTTACTTAAACTCAGTCACTATTTTAATAAACCGCTTGACTCGATTACGGATGACGAGCTTAACGCCTTTTTTAACGATCCCGCTATTCGTAAACTTTCTAGAGCAAGTCAGAAAATACAAATAAACAGTATTTGGTTCTTGTTTAAGAATATTTTACATCGGCCATTGAACTTAGATATTGCACTGCCAAAAGCGAAGTCGCGCGGACCTACCTATTTATCACGTGATGATATGCGGCGGCTGATAGAAAGCTGTACGGATGATATGCGACTAAAAACGTTAATAGTGGTTTGCTATGGGTGCGGTTTACGTATTGGCGAATTGTTACGTATCAAAGTGCAAGACATCGATGGCCAGCGTAAAACCATTTTAATTGAACAAGGTAAAGGGGATAAGTCACGGTATGTTGTAGTTTCAGATAGCGTACTAAACCAATTACGCAGTTACTGGAAAATGTATCACCCAACGGGTTGGATGTTTTACTCGCGATTGTTAATGGATAAACCTATGTCAGCATCGACCTTCAGGAAGCCATTGAGAAAACACGCACAAGCGTGTGGTTTAAAACACTGTAATCCACATGCACTACGCCATGCTTATGCAACACATCAACTTGAATCAGGAATGCCACTTCATCAATTGCAACATCAGCTTGGTCATAGTGATATTAAAACGACACAAAGTTACTTACACTGGTTACCTGAGTTAGGGCATGGCGGCATTGATTTGCTTGCGAGTTGGAGTAAACAATGAGCGCTTTGCACCTCGCTGATATTTTAAACTCAAATCTTGAGAATTATCGGCAACATCATACGATGAGCTATCAACAACTGCGTGTCTGTCAGCACCTTCAATCATGCAGAACAGGTCAGCTCGGTTATCAAGCATGGCAATGTGATAGCTGTGGGGAGTCGCAGCAGATTGGGTGTAGTTGTCGAGACCGTCACTGTCCGCGTTGCCAAGGCATGGCCACGGCTAAGTGGGTGCGAAGACAGCAAGAGGATTTATTACCGTGTCGGTATTTCCACCTTGTTTTTACGCTCCCTCATGAGTTGAATATCATTGCTCACTATAACCCAAGTGTGTTGTACCAGTGTTTGTTTAAAGCCGTATGGCAAACGCTGTGTAAATTTGCGAAACGAAAGATGCATGGCCAGTTAGGCATGACAAGCGTACTGCATACATGGGGGCAGAACTTAAGTCAGCATATCCACTTGCATTGTTTGATACCCGCAGGTGCACTTGAAAAAACGCACTGGCATGAAATAGAAAAAGACTATTTATACCCCGTAAAAGCGTTATCAACAGTCTTTAGAGGAAAAATGCTGGCGGCGCTCAATGAATGCGATAGTTCATTCGCGAAGATAAACACGCCAACCAAATGGTGCGTGTATAGCAAAGCCTGTTTAACGTACAGTGAAAAGCTAGTTAGTTACCTTGCTCGTTATACCCGAAAAGGCGTGATGTCAGAATCACGATTAGTGTCAGTGAATGAGCAGTCAGTGAGCTTTAAATATCGCGATTATGCAGATAACAACCGCGATAAAGTAATGACACTGAGTTGTGATGAATTTTTACGGCGCTACTTACAACATGTATTGCCGAAAGGGTTTATGCGCATTCGCCACTATGGTTTTTTAGCTAATGCGTGTCGTAAGCGAAAGTTAGCCCTGATAAGGGCTCATGTATCCACCGCATGCAAAGCGGTGAAGCCCAAAACAGAGCAAGAACCATTGATACCGTATTGGCCTTGTCAGTCATGTAAGGTTGGTATCTTACGGTTTATTGGTGTGATAACCTCAGATATTTCGACGAATGAAATAGTTCGAACGAGTTAGCGGCCTAGCTTGCTGCATTAAATCAATGAGTTAACCTGCTTAACTGCTCAGGCTACTCGCGATTGTGCGTGAGAAAAAGATCATTGCTTAACGGTGAAACATTAGGTTTAATAGGTGCATAATAAACGCTGAGTAACGCAGGGATAGCTTAGATACGATAGACACGCCAGTAAAGTTGGCTTGATATCGCTTAGGCCATAAAAAGCAAATTCCCATAGCATAAGTAACACCTCAGTCCAACAAGCGATTATGCAACACAAACTGCGTGTCGCATAAATACTAAAATGTTAGTGCAATCAGCGAGAGTCACATCAAAAAGTAGGGAAGTATGAGTATTAATATAAAATGGAATGGTGATTGTCGCTTTGAAGTGTCAACTGAAGGCGGCTTTACGTTTAATGTTGACGCTACAAGTGAGAAAGCCCCTTGTCCAACGGAAGTTTTATTGTCGGCTTTAGGTTCATGTAGTGCTACGGATGTCGTCTTGTTACTACAAGATCAAGGTTTTGAAGTTAAAGGCCTAGAAAATACGGTTACTTTTGCACTAACGGAATCAGAACCTCGTTTATATAAATCGGCAAACTTACACTTTACAGTAAATGGCAGTGGTTTTAAGGAATCTGACATTTTGCGAGCAGCTCAAAATGCGGTGGAAAAGCATTGTCATGTTTGTCTTATGTTGAGCCCTACGATCGATATCACTTGTTCAGCTGAAGTGGGTAAAAATTGCACTTAATCGGGTAGCCGGAGGTCTCTAACCTCCAGCCCCCACACCACCCATCATGCGGGTCCGCAATGGGCGGTTCACCTCCCGTAATGAATATTGATCCAAATATCTCTCAGTGACACTAAACCTTTTGACGCTAAATAGTCATTGCCTAGCGCAATGTTAATTCCTTTTGTTTTTGAGCTTCGACAAGGCCCCTTGCTGGTGATACCACATGCTATGGCTAGTCTCTCA
>NZ_JACJEY010000068.1:0-21992 GCF_014164295.1 Pseudoalteromonas sp. SG43-7 | reverse complement strand
GCGTGCTGTCTGGTACGTGTTCTGTGCTTACAGTTTCGAGCTTAGGGCTTGTGGTTTCGGGCTTCGGGCTTCGGTCTTATCAAGTATTTTTGATGGTTTTTATTAACTTGCCAAGCATTTTCCCAATTATTTCACATTCTTCGAGAATAAGTTCAGACTGCGTGTGACTAATATAACCCAATTCAAATGCAATCATAACCTGAGTTTTTAACTCACCTATAGAGCCTTTAGCGATACTTAAAAACCGCGCTTTTTCTTTTTCAAAATCTCTTTCAAAACCCTCTGCTATATTACTTGGCACTGAGACAGATCATCTGCACATCTGATCTTTCAAACCGTAATCACGTAAAGTTTCAAATGTACTATAAATTAATAAACTAAGCCTGAAAGCCCTTTGCCAAACTTCTAAATTTTCATATCTCATGACCAATCCATGTTGATTTGCGGCGTGCTGAAAATAATTTGACAATAAAAAATGTTTTGAAGTTTCAAAACCCATCTGTTCAATCCTAGGGCACAAACTATAAAGCAACACCATACTGCTCGTATCACGATGCTCATAACCCGTAGCTTAATCAGGCACGCTTCCGCCCCTAGGTTACAGTTCCTACGTTCTGGTCAGTTTAATTCAAATTGTAAAATACAAGACCTTTCGCGGTGGCAAGCCACTCGCCTACAAAACTGTTTTTACCACCGAGAGCGCAGAGATGCTTCGCGGCACCGAGAAAACATTTATGCAACCCTTAGGTTAACTTATTATCCCTTCCTCTGTGATCTCGGTATTCTCTGTGGTGAATCTTTATTCTTTTAGGGCTAAACGGCTCATACGAAAACCATTTTTATCACCAAGCACTGAGTAAACCTTTCGCGGTAGCAAGCTACTCGCCTACAAAACTGTTTTTACCACCGAGAGCGCAGAGATGCTTCGCAACACCGAGAAAACATTTATGCAACCCTTAGGTTAACTTATTATCCCTTCCTCTGTGATCTCGGTATTCTCTGTGGTGAATCTTTATTCTTTTCGGGCTAAAGCCGGCTCCTACGAAAACCATTTTTATCACCGAGCACTGAGTAAATCTTTCGCGGTGGCAAGCCACTCGCCTACAAAACTGTTTTTACCACCAAGAGCGCAGAGATACTTCGCAACACCGAGAAAACATTTATGAAGCCCTTAGGTTAACTTATTATTCCTTCCTCTGTAATTTCGGTGTTCTCTGTGGTGAATCTTTATTCTTTTCGGGCCAAAGCCGGCTCCTACGAAAACCATTTTTATCACCGAGCACTGAGTAAATCTTTCGCGGTGGCAAGCCACTCGCCTACACGTAATTAAACACCAGTATAAAATTTAACACCGTAGGCGTTAAGCTTGCTGACGCGTGTTAATTAGGTCATTGTCACTTCCCTAGTGCCTTTAACCTTTAACTTTTACCCTACTTTTCTTACGTCGCTGTTATCTACGCTCATTTCTATTTGTTTATTTAGTAGGTTGACTAACAGTATGCTGCGCATGTCGCCGTCTGGCTCTTTAAATATTGCTTGTACGTCTTTAAATGAGCCATTATTTAGGCACACTAAATCACCAGGTTGCGGTAAATTATTACTATCTTGCGCTAGCTCGAAATTTTTTAATTCTTTAATAAGTTGTGCAGGTACTAATTGATACGATGCACCATACGACACAAAACCACTAATACCGCGGGTGTTTTTTACCGCAGCAAAGTTGCCGGTGTGGGGATTTAAGCGAACAAATAAATAATTAGGAAACACAGCAGATTGCTTAAAAGTACGACGACCCTTAATTAGCTGTTGTTTTTGTAGCTGAGGAAAAAAAGCTTCAATCCCTTGGTTTTGTAAATTAACTTGGGCACGAGCTTCTTGCCTTGATTTACAAAATAATAAGTACCAACTATCCATATCAATCCCTAAAATAGTGACTTTGCGTCTAAGAACTGCATATTCTTATTTCAGACGCGGGGGATTATACGTGCTACTTTAGGGCGATGTCTATAAAAAAACCGATTAAAACTTTTCAAGTTAAAATAGGGTAGAAGATCAAACTCTACTTTTAATTGCATTGATGAAATAACACATAAAGTAATACCAAATATTTATTGGTGAAATGAATTTTTGCTTCTTTAGTATTTTAAAATGCCATATCGCAGCTTTAAATTTATTTGCAGACAGGCTATTAGTATGCACTCTATAATTTGCTAAGGGGCTAGATACTCCTACAGAATCAGTTTGTGTCAAAATTCTAAGCCACATATCATAATCCTCATGTCCAATAGGCTCCTGCATCACAACACCTAACTTGCTAACGCTATATATTCCAGTCAAATTGCCAATTTGATTTCCTTTTAGCATATCTTTATAAGTAACTAACTTTTTAGCTTTTTTAAAGCCTAAAAATGCCCCCACGCTATCAACTCGGTTATAAGCAGTATGAGATGCATACACACCGTTTTCGACCATTGCTTCCAATTGTAAAACTAGCTTCGAAGGTTCCCAAGTATCATCACTATCTAAAAAAGCAACATACTCACCAGAAATGTATTTCAAACTGTTATTTCGAGCCGACCAGGCACCTGATACACCATGATTAAGATAATATTTTATTCTGTCATCTTTAGCGGCATAATTTAAAATAATATCTTTTGTACCATCTGTTGAATTATCATCAGTAACTAACAATTCCCACTGTGTGTGAGTTTGTTTTAAAATTGATTCTATACTTTGAATAATTGTGTGTTGTGCGTTGTAAGCGGGCATAACTATAGATATTAACGACATATCAAAAACCTAAAAATTAGTTGCTTTATCATACTTTGGGGATTTAATCTTAGAGTTCAAGTTCGCTTATCAATTGACGAATACCATCACGTAGACTAGTTTTCTTATGTTCAGTTACAACAGAGTTTAAGCGTGAAACATCTAAAATATTTGATTCAATCAATGGACTTGGGGGCTTTATATAATTAATTACATAATCACACCGCCCGCTTAATTCGCCGTCTATTACCTTGATGATATCTAATGTTGATAGACCTCCTCCAGATCCAATATTATATATTGAAAAAGGTAAGTCATTAGCTTCTAATAATTGGATGAACAAATTTACAAAGTCATCTATGTAAATGTAATCCCTCACTTCATTACCAGTTCCCCAAACCTCAATACTATTAGAGTTTTTAATTCGTCCCAAAAGTACAGCGATTAACCCTTGCGTTCCTTTAATATTTTGGTGCTTCCCGTATGGATTAGCAGGCCTAACAATTAAAAATTGTTTTCCTAAACGCATACTTTCTAATTTGATAAATTCTTCTAACTCAACTTTACTTTTACCGTAAGGGCATATAGGACCCAGCTCATCAATCTCATGGTGAGGATTCTTACTATCTTTGTAAACTCGCCCACCGGATGAAAAAAATATAACTCGCTCAACAATTATAAATAATGATGTTAAGGCAGCTTCATTATTAGCAATTTCTTGCTTATAGTTATCCAGACTCCCATTTACAGGTACTGTATTGACTAAATATATTGCATCATGTATTTCTTCTGGCGATAAAAAAGCTAATTTTTCAGATATCTCATGCAACTCCCCTTTGATAAAGGTTAAATTTTCTGAAATTATACTTGGCTCAGTACGCCCATAAACAAAAATCCTATATGAATCAGAAAGAAACTTTTCAATTAAATTTAAGCCAATAAAGCTCGCCCCCCCAACTAAAATAACTTTTTTCATATCATTTCATCTCTATTACTGAATTGTATAATTTTTCAGTTATTTTTGTTACTTGCTTCCAACTATGATTATCAATAACATATTCATGGGCTTTAAGTATTTTGACTGTTAAATCTTCACGAGTATAACTACTAATTTCTAAAAGGTGCTTTGCGATTGATTCTGGTGTTCCTTCTGCCAACCAGCCAATGTCGTTTTTATTTAATATTTCCGACATATTAGCACCCGGCGTAACTAAGCATGCAATACCAAAATATAACGCCTCAAGAATTGCCATGGGAAAACCTTCATATCTAGACGTTAAAACAAATACATCTGATTCTTTAAAAGCGTTAATTTTCTGCTCACCAAAAACACCACCTTTAAATTTTATGTAAGGTGAATCTAAACTTTTAATACAAGATCTAACAATTGCCTCTTCTTTCTCACTTCCGATTCCATAAATATCTAAATGTATACGGTCAATCAAACCTTTTTCTTTTATCAACATTAGAGCATCAAGCAAAATATCAGTGCCTTTATGATTAAAGTCAATTCTAGAAAGGTAAATGAATCGAATAGGCTCTTCTTTACTGACCGTCTTTTCAGTCGGATTTTCATAATTAAAATCTAAAGCATTTGGCTCAATATACTCGCTGTCATTCCAGGACAAAGAATTTTTTTTCTCATCTTCATTAGTAAATATCGTTCCAGCGGCTGAAGATATAAACTTTTTATAAAATACTCTATTTGCAATCATCTTCTTTAGCTTTGATTTTTTCTGAGCCGCTTTCATCAAACTTGAATGAGGTTTTACAATATATTTAATGTTTAGAGACTTTAATAGCTTATATAATGAATAATACTTTAGATAATAAATACCATGAAAAACTACCAAATCGAAGCTTTCTAAAAATAGTGAGGGTGTTTTAATATCAAAGAAATTAAACACCTCAATTTCTTGTGAATCGAATGAGTTATCAAAAATCAAAAGTGATGGTTTTATTAATTCACTGTGTAGGCTGTGCATTTTGATCATCTCAGGGATCAATCGACCAATACCGTTCGATGGCTCTATTTCATTCCCAACAACATGTAAAACTTTCATTACTCTTCCTTTACCTTAGCCTTTTTCTTTAAAATAAAAAAGCCGGGCATTTTAACGACAATTAAAAACACTGACAAAATAATAAAACATAACCAAGACTTGAAATACAAGAAAAATGAAAAGTCATTATTGATTGGTAATGTAAGTAGCGTGACAATATAAACGGCATGGGCATAACCGTGCAGGTATCTGCTGAATACCCCCTTCAAAATATATAAACCAACGATATTCATAGTGACAATTAAAGGAGCTATTATAAGCGATATATCGCCAAAAATAGTCCATGCATGTGATTGCATATAAGTATTCGAGTTAACCCATGCACTACCAGCTGTAGGAAAAAATATTGTAATAATTTCAGCAGCAGGATCTATTGCCGCAAACCCAAACGAGCCAGCTAATGGCATACCATAAGTTATACGCTCAAAGTCTGGGGTCAGTACATCATACATCATGTATGCGCCTTCGGCTTGGCCAATAAACATTCTTCCAGCAACTGCGTTTAAAACCTCTCCAATGGGCGTTTCATGTAAAACCATGAAGCCACCTGCCAAAAACATTAATCCTATTAGTGGTGTAATTAATACATAAAAGTAGTTAATATTTTTTGCTTTTTTTAGATACAAAACAAATAACATAAAAAATACCATTACTAATTTAGACTTTTGTAGGTCATACAAGCAATAAAAAGTCATCAGGTAAAAATTAATATAAAATATCTTTGATGTGGAGGGTAGTATCTGTTTACATATATAGGAATAAATTAGTGATACATAAGGGAAATACATAAAAATATACCCTATAAAAAGCCCACCCATTCCTGTTTCTTGTTTAAGTATTTTTGCCTTCAGCAGAGCAGCACCTATAGCATCTCCCTTTAGAGCCAGTAGGATCGGTAGCTGCCCTATAGAAGCAACCTTAATAAACACTACAACAATTGAAATTAGCAATAACCCAACACCCATTCCTTTTGAGACAGGCACCGTTTTTAGATTAATATCTAAATCAATGTATTTAGAGCAAAAAGATAGCATGAGCAATAAAGTGGCAATTGAACATGTTGTATAGCGAAATGTTAATTCTAAAAGCTCTTGCGACATTCCAGTTTGAATATTCAAGACTAGAGGGAAGGCAAAAAATGAAACTAAAATTGTACCGGGTATAATTTGAACAAATAGTGTTAAAAAAAGATATGACCCTAAAATAGAGGGTCTAAAAGAGAAAATCCTCAGTTGATAATTTGCTACAAGCGTAGCAAAAATCAAAAATATAAAAATTAGTAGATTTTCTATCACAAAAATTGACCTCAAACACTTAATTATAAAAACTTTCTAATCATTTTATAAAGTCTATATGGCCTAAATAGGCATGTTATGTAATGATAAATTAAATATGTGTTACTTCTTTTAGTGCCAACAAATTTGAGCCACAATGTTTTTTCTTTGAAAATAATATAGTCGTCCCAAATTTTGAATACATCTTTATAACTCAGCTCAGGCCAAATACAATCCTTTTGAAAGCAATAGAGTGAATTCAAGTATTTAGCATTGCCAATAAACTCGCTATGTTGACTCAATGAGTCTCCGACTCGATAGTAGACAGTCTCTTTCTCAAAATAATCAAGACCAATACCCTGCTTTAAAATTTTATACCATAATGGATAATCTTCGAGCATAGCGTATCTCTCGTCAGCGAAGCCAACACTCTCTAGCGTTTTTTTACTCATAAACGATGTTGGTGCTAAAATATTGCAACCCTTCAAGAGCATATTAAACTGCTCAGCTTGCGTCATAGCAAAAAGTTTTTGATCATTTTTTGCCACTTTTTGATTTTTTAAATCACCCGAAAATAAGATGGCGTCAGAGAATAAAACTTGCGCTTCAGGATGTTCTTTTATGTAGTTAAGATTATCGCAAATGCAGGTATCTACTAATATATCGTCGGCAGCAATCGTTTTAATCCATCGTCCAGTCGCATTTCGCCAAACAATATTGCAGTTTGCTGAAACTCCTTTATTTACTTTATTTTTATATAAGGCAGCTCTGTAGAAGTGATGCTGATTCGATTGCAACCAATCACTGGCAACTACGGTAGTATTATCACTAGAGCCATCATCGCTTATTAATAACTCTATATTTTTTGCTTGATAGGTTTGCGTTAACGCACTATTAAGTGTTTCGAGAATTGTGCTTGAAGAGTTATAGGCAACAATAGCAATTGTAATTACTTCTGACATATAAAGTCACTCATAATATTAGATTTAAAAAGGCAAGTTGAAAGGTTTATTTAAACATTAGAGCTGACTTTTTATTACGCAGGTAATTTAGAGTAATAAAAGCAACAACTATAAAGTATACTGAATAATTTAAAGCATAAGCGTAAGTAACACCATTTAGGCCGTATTGACTCACAAGGTATTTTGCTAAAAGTACAAAACCAATCGAAAACACTATTTCCGTTGTTATGAATAACTTTGTCATTGCCTTTGCCAACATTACGTAACTAAGAAGCCACGAAGCCAATTTAATTACATCACCTATAAGCTGCCATTTAAAAAGCTCAGCCATGGGTATAAACTCCTTCGAGAAGAGAACTTGTATAATAAGTTCTCTAAGAAAATATATTAACATAGCCATTAAAATCACTATTGGAAGTATTATTTTATAACCATTTATCAATTCTTTTTTAATTTCTTTTTTAGATGTTAATTCAGCAAGCTTAGGTAGGTAATAGATCCCTAATGTTGTAGTAACCACCATTAAATACATACTTGAAATATACCAGATAGCTTGCCAATAACCCGCCTCTTGCCAACTTAAATTATTACCTAAGTAGTCGCGAACGATAAGGTGAGAGATAGGAGCTACTGCAGCACTTGTTAAAGTCATTGCTGAAAATTTAAATAATTTTTTAGCTTCTATTTTATCAAAGCGCTTTCGAAATGCTGATAATTTAATCAGTGCATGGTGACGAATCGCCCAAATAAGTACCAATAATATTATTGATTGATTGGTTACCATAGCAATGAATACGCCTTCTAATCCTAGCCAATAGATCATCACTAAGGTAAAAATTAAACTAAAGACGCTTTGCACTATATTTATACTAATGAAAACTTTTATCTCTTTGAGACCATTTATTATTGATAAAAGCAGTTGGTTTAATACAAAGAAAATAATACTAAAACCAAAAAGTATAAATATGTAGGTGTAATCACGATTTTTTAAGAAGTAATCGGCCAATTGTCCTGAAAAAACGCATACGATTATTCCGGCACTAACAGCAGTGAAAAAACTAATAACTGTTGCGGTACTAAATAGCGCACTTGTTGTTTTATTTTCAACTGAATACTCAGCTGTATGCTTTACAACCCCTTGGTTAATACCACCTTGACCAGCAGTCATAGCAATCTGAATAAAATTTTGAAGTTGGCCCATCAATGCAAGCCCTGAAGGGCCAACTAAAACAGCTACAGCTTTATTTATCACTAGAGCAGCGAGCATTTTCACTGCGGTAGCAATAAAACTCAAAACAGATGTTTTAAGTAATGTCATATAAAGAAACAGCGTTGATTACTTGATCTAAATCTTCACTTTCCATAACAGGAGACAACGGAAGACTTATAACTTCTTTATGGATTAGCTCGGTAATTGGAAACGATTGATTACTCCAATCCGGATAAGCACTTTGCTTATGTGGTGGCTTAGGGTAATGAATTAAAGTTTGTACACCCAGATCGTTCATATAGGCTTGAAAAGTAACTCTATCAGTAGCCCTAATAACAAATAAATGCCACACATGTGTTTCTTCAGTTGTTATATCTGTATCATCTGCAAATGGAAGTATAAACTGAGAACCCTTCAAAGCACTCATATACCTTGCAGCTACCGCACGTCTATGGGCTATTTCGTTATCTAAATAACGTAGCTTAACCCTAAGCATAGCAGCTTGTATTTCATCTAAGCGGCTATTGACACCTTGATAAACATTTTCATACTTTTCTTTACTTCCATAGTTGCCAAGTGCACGAATTGTATCGGCTAATTCTTGATCACTGGTAGTTACTGCTCCAGCATCACCAAGGGCTCCCAAATTCTTCCCTGGATAAAAGCTAAAACCACTGGCATCACCCCAACTACCCGCTTTCTTACCACCTAGGCTAGCGCCATGGGCTTGAGCGGAATCTTCCAGAACAAGTAAGTTACTGCGCTTTGCTATACCCATAATAGCTGGCATATTTGCCAATTGCCCATATAAATGAACTACCAGTATTACTTTCGTTTTAGAAGTAATTGCTGCTTCGGTTTTTACAGGACATAGATTGTAACTATGCTGCTCAGGTTCAACTAATACAGGTTTTAATTTATTTTCTGTTATAGCTAAGATACTGGCTATATAAGTATTTGCAGGAACGATAACTTCGTCACCGTCCTTTAACTTTCCTAACTCTTTCCATGCCCTCAAAGTCAACGTAAGTGCGTCTAAGCCGTTAGCAACACCAATGCAATACTTTGTGCCACAATATTGAGCAAACTCACTTTCAAATTCAGCGACTTCTTTACCTTGAACATACCAACCTGACTCTATAACTCTGCTACAAGCAGAAATTAAGTCAGCTTTGTATTGATTGTTAATTTTTTTTAAATCTAGAAAAGGGATCATTATCAACTCATTTATTTTTTCAACAATTAACTGTAATCAAATACTAAATTCAGCAATCCACTTTTCCACTTCGGCCTGAGGATATCCGCGAGTAAAATGACTTCGCCAAGGGTAAGCATTTCGGTTGGAACCATCTTTAAGTTTTATCTTAGTAATTTCACATATAGGTTTAGCCGGATTACCAGCTACAACCCACCCTGAATTTACTGTTTTCCCGACAATACTACCTGCACCTATCAATGTATCAGATTCAACTTTTACCCCCGGTAAAATAACTGACATGGTCGCAATTACAGCAAAGTCACTAATTTCACAACCAAGTAGAACTTCACTTGGTGGGTGGGGATCATTTGTAAGTACGACATATGGAAAAATCCATACATAATTACCTATTTTTGACTTATTCCCAATATGAACATTACTATGGCACTTTACGTAATCGCCGATAGTGCAATGCCCTTGGATATCACCCAACGTACCAATTTGAAATCCAACACCTGCCGTTGTCTTCTCTCTAATAGTTACACGATGGCCTGTGACTAAATTATCGCCAAAGGTAGAAGCAGCATAAAAAATACTATGGCTACGGATATAGCTATTTTTTCCAAGAACTAATGGCAACCCTTCAGAAAATGCATTCTCGACTCCTAACTCACAGAACGATTCAATAACTGAGTTATCGCCTATAGATACATTTTCGTGAACAATAGTAAATGCTCCAATTGTTACATCTTTTCCAATTGAAGCTGTTTCACTAATAATAGCTGTTGGATGAATCAAATTCGCCATCTTGAGTTCCTTTTAATAAGAGTAAAAACCAATACCCGTTTTTCTACCTAATTTTTTTGCGCTAACCATTTTACGAAGCAAATATGAAGGTCGATACTTTGAGTCTGAAGTTGCTGTATATAGAGCCTCCATAATTGATAAGCAAACATCATTACCGATAAGATCAGCTAAAGCTAATGGCCCTAATGGGTGATGAGCACCTAATTTCATTGCCGAATCAATCTCTTCAGCACTTGCAACTTGACTACTTAAAATTTCAACAGCTTCATTAATCATAGGAATAAGCAACCTATTCACAATAAATCCAGGGCTATCTTCAACACGCACAGGTTTTTTCTGTAATAAAGTACAAAAATCCCAACACTTGTCCACTACTGAGGTTGAGGTAAGCATTGATGGTATTATTTCAACCAACTCCATACTCGCTACAGGATTAAAAAAGTGAATACCTATGAAGTTTTCTGGGTATTTATAGCCTGCAGCCATATCTGTTACAGATAAACTGGATGTATTTGTTGCCCAAATAGTATTCTCTGTTATGAAACCAGTATAATCTTGAATAATTTGCTTTTTTTGATTTATATTTTCACTAATAGCTTCAAAAACAAAATCATAACTAGCTTCGTTCGCCAACTCTTTTACGATATCAATTTTATCTAATACATCGCTCTGCGATTCTTTTAATTGCATTCGCTTTAAAGAGCGTTTAACTAATTTTTCAAGTTCAGGTTTTAGGCATATGACTTTTTCTTCACTTCTAACTAAAATGGTAACGTTAAAACCTTTTAGGGCGAATTGACTCGCAACTCCAGCCCCCATAGTACCGGCGCCTATCACCAAAATATTACTAAACATTATTTACGCCTTTTAAAAACTCATCATAATTTCGAATGTAATCAGATTCATCGTAATGTTCACTTGCTAATACAAGTAACACACAATCATCGCTAAAATCGTGCATTTCCCGCCATATCATATCTTCAATCAAAATACCTTTAGTGGCTGAATCCAACCACTCTTCTTTTCTTTGTATGCCATCATCAAGTGTCATGCGGCATTTACCTGTTACACAAACGGCTACTTGCTTTAGCTTTTTATGGGCATGAAAACCTCTAGCAACACCAGGCTTAGTTCCAAAAATGTAATACACTCGCTTGATATCAAATGGTATTGACTTATTACTTTCAAGAGAAACAAGCGATCCTCGTTCATCACCTAATGGCGGTAAGTTAATTAGTTTAATTAAGCTCATAATTATTCCTTAATTATTTCTAACAAATACTGCCCATAATTATTTTTAAGTAGTGGTTTTGCTAAATCTATTACCTGTGACTTGGTAAGCCAACCATTATTAAATGCAATCTCTTCTAAGCAAGCTACTTTATAACCTTGACGTTTTTCAATTGTTTCAACAAAGCTTGCAGCTTCTAATAAGCTTTCGTGCGTTCCAGTGTCAAGCCATGCAAAACCGCGCCCTAACATCTCTACATTAAGGTTTTTACTTTTCAGGTACATATCATTTAAGCAAGTTATTTCTAGTTCACCACGGCTAGAAGGTTTTACATTTTTTGCCATTTCCACAACTTGGTTGTCATAAAAATACAAACCCGTGACCGCAAAATGAGATTTAGGCTTTATAGGTTTCTCTTCTATTGATATGGCCTTGTTATTCTCATCAAACTCAACAACACCAAAGCGTTCTGGATCTTTTACTTGGTAACCAAACACTGTTGCACCATTTTTATTTTTTGCATTCTCAACGGCATGTTTTAGCTTTGGTGTAAAACCTTGTCCATAAAAAATATTATCACCTAAGACTAAGCACACATCATCATCACCGATGAAATCCTCACCGAGTATAAAAGCTTGAGCTAACCCATCAGGACTTGGTTGGATAATATAAGAGAAATTAACACCAAACTCACTGCCATCACCTAATAAACGTTCAAATCCGGCTATATCGTCTTTTGTTGTGATTATAAGTATTTCACGGATCCCAGCTAACATCAGGACAGAAATTGGATAATAAATCATTGGCTTATCATAAACAGGCAGCAATTGCTTTGAGACACCTTTAGTTATTGGATAAAGTCTTGTCCCCGAACCACCTGCTAATACAATACCTTTCATTATTTATCTTCCTTCATTTCATTCAGTGTGCCTAAACGCTCTCTTTGATAGGAACCATTTTGTACATTCTCACACCAGTTAGTATTAACCAAATACCAATCCACTGTCTTACGCAAACCAGTTTCAAACGTTTCTACTGGTGTCCAATTGAGTTCACAACTCATTTTTGTTGAGTCTATTGCATAACGCCTATCATGACCGGGACGATCTGCTACATATGTAATTTGCTCTTTATATTTCGATTTTTTAGGTACCAGCTCATCTAATATGCTGCAAATAGTTTGCACAACTTCTATATTTTTCTTCTCATTATGCCCACCTATATTATACGTTTCTCCAACTTTTCCTTCAGTGACCACTTTATAAAGAGCTCTTGCATGATCATCGACATATAACCAATCGCGAATTTGATCCCCTTTACCATAAATAGGGAGTTCTTTTCCATCTAGTGCGTTTAGAATAACAAGTGGAATTAACTTTTCAGGAAAATGATATGGACCATAATTATTAGAACAATTAGTTACTATTGTTGGTAAACCATAAGTGCGAAGCCAACTGCGGACAAGGTGATCGCTTGATGCTTTACTTGCTGAGTAAGGGCTACTCGGCGAGTAAGATGTCTCCTCTGTAAATAACGGAAGAGTGCCGCTTTGTTCATCAGGGTGTGGTAAATCACCATAAACTTCATCTGTAGAAATATGATGAAATCGAAAATCAGCTTTTACAGGATCACTTAATCGATTCCAATAACATCTAGCAGCCTCTAGCAAATTATATGTGCCAATAATATTGGTTTGTATAAATTCAGCGGACCCGGTAATTGAGCGATCAACATGGCTTTCTGCTGCCAAGTGCATAACCGCATCTGGTTCATATTGATCAAATATGCGATCTAATTCTGAACGTTCACAAATATCAACTTTTTCAAAGTAGTAGCGCTCGTTATCCTGAACGGCAACTAATGATTCTAAGTTTCCAGCGTACGTAAGTTTGTCTAAATTAATGACCGTATCGTTCGTATTTTCAATTATATGCCTAATGACTGCTGAACCAATAAACCCAGCACCACCTGTAACAAGAATTTTCAAAATATATCTCTCTAAATTTAATCTTATCGACCCATACCAAATAATACGACTTTAACAGTCTTAAATAATATTTTAATATCCAACCAAGTACTATGATGCTTGATATAATATATGTCATATTTATGCTTCCAAATGGCATCTTCTGTAGATGCACCATAAGGATAACTAATTTGCGCCAGCCCTGTAATACCTGGCTTCACAGCATGTCTAAAGCGGTAATAAGGAATTTCTTTTTCGAGGCTATCTATAAACACCTCTCTTTCTGGACGAGGACCAACAATTGACATCTCACCTCTAAAAATATTAATTATTTGAGGTAATTCATCAATACGTGTTCGCCTTATAAACTGTCCAACTCGTGTAACTCTACTATCATTTTTTGATGCCCATTGTGCACCTGATTTTTCTGCATTCTGGCTCATTGACCTAAATTTAATCACAGAGAATTCTTCGTTATATTGCCCTGTTCGCCTTTGCTTATAAAAAATAGCTCCTGGTGATTCTAATTTAATAAGTAAGGCAGTTATCAAGCCAATAGGAAGCGCAATTAACGTAAGTAAAAGTGCAGCGGCTATATCCATAACCCTTTTTGCAAACTGTGTTCGCTTATGCGATAAAATCGAAAATGCCTTCTGATGCAAAAAGTAACTACTATGAAGTAAAGCAACTTCTGTATAACCAAATCGTGCATCTAAATAACTAACGAGAGGCTCCACCCAAGCGCCTAATTCAGTCGCAACAACTAAGTAATGTCTTTGCTCTAAACTTAAATCCGCAGCTTGGTAGTGACATATTACTTGCTTGCTTAAATCTTTTAAGCTGTAGTCATTGACCTTGATATCAAAATCATAGTTACCGACAAGCTTATTAATTAACGACTCTAAACTTTCAGGGCAATATACATATATAGTTTTTTGTTTTAAAGCTTCACTACTTGCTTTAAATCTATTATGTACATGTATATCTGTATGGTTTATTTTATTTTCGAACATTCGATTTCTTTCTATATTTAATTGCAACATAACTCTTAGCGTAAAAGTCTGTCTAAATAACAACACTTCATCGCTAAATAACAGCTATACTAGAAGTCAGCTTTTTTTAGAAAAATACTGCATTAGAACAAACATCACGCTCAAGGCAAAGCCTAATACGGCCCCTAGGATACATATAAGCAACCTCTTAGGTTTGAACTTTTCCTCAGGAACAATAGCTTTATCTATTGTCTTAAAAATATACTCATCTCTAACCTCAGCAAATAAAATTGTCTTCGCTTGTTCTTCTATTAATTTAAATAAAATAGTACGAATACCAGCAATCGTGGTTTCTGATATTTGTTTATTTAAAAACTCAGTGCTGCGCTTAGCCTCGAGCACATCCCTACTTTTCATTTCAGCATTAATATCTTCAACCAGCCATGTAACCCAATTCTTTGCTATATAAGGTGATACATGTTCGATTGAAATCGTCACCATTCCACTATCTTTGGCTAATGCAACAGACATTATCTTATTAAACTCTTTGTATGCTTCCTGCATCGATGGCTCAGCTTTAAATGGAAGATTAACATCTCTCACCCACTGACTTTCTGACACTAGGTAATCATCTTCATCATAACTCAAAGTATTATCAGCCATATTCCATGAATCTACTGCCATTAAATCAGGTAATATTTTATGACGCTGTATAAATTCACTAATAAATTGTCTTGACTTGATTACTTCTATAGCCATTTTAACGTTTTCATCCCCATCGTCGCCAAGACTTATCCCAGCCATACTTGCTAGGCCACCGAGCTGCCCAGCTAAAGCACCTAACCCTCCACCTGACTTATCTGTATCGGCAGGTGCAAGTAGCGCTTCTGACTTATATATATTAGGGCTATTAATCGCAAATAATGCAGCCCCTAAAGTAAATAAAGAAGTGATAATTACTATCAATATCTTTTTCTGTAAAATAGCTAATATCAGCTCATTCGGATCAATTGAATCCTCAGCTATTTCCTGCGTTTTCACACTAACTTCTTGATAATCATTCTCTGTCTTTAACATTACTTCAATTCTCTATTTACAATACATATCACGGATACTGCTTGAATTAGCTACTGAAATCCTGGAAACCGTTATATACATGACTCTAACTCATAGTAACTAGCGATTTGTGAGTTCATTACCTAAAGATTACCAATAGCTGCTACTGCAATACCTAATTGATAAACGATCTGTGTAGCAGTACTCCACAGCGTGAGATTGTCCATGTAATTTGAATTAAGCGGCACTACTATTGTGTCACCAGCTTCAATCAGCTGAGAATCATTAACAGCAAACCAACTACCACTATCAGGAATTTTAACTGAACCGTTTGCTTTAATAATGTAAATCCGTTCATCATCCGCACGCTCTTTTAAACCACCACTTAGGGCTATATAATCTTTAAAGCTGGTTCCTGGTTTATATAAATGTGAGGTTGCGTAATTTACTTCACCGATGACGCTGATAGAGTCGCGTTTACTTGGTACATATAAAGTGTCACCGTCTTGCAGCACTAAGCGTTGTTTGTCTTCAACAATTAAAGGTAAATCAATAACTAATCGGCCAACCGCTTCTACATTAGCTAAGTCATTGAGTAACTTATTCATCTCATCATACGAAAGTGAATTGCTACCGACCGAATTTTCAAAACTCTTCTGCGCTATATCTCTGCGTAATTCTTCAGATAACTTAGCGAGTTGCTGTTGCTCTTGTTTACGAATTGATTCTCGAGTGAAAATAGCTGCTTTTTCTTCGGCAAACTCTGAAAAACCACCAGCGCGCTCTAGTAAGTTAGTTAATGTTTCACCACGACGAATTGTATACGACCCAGGAAATTTAACTTCACCTTTTAGCTCAACTTTTACATTTTCTTGCCAGTTAGGGATTGAGAATACATTTAAACTGTCTTTACTACGAAGAATGCGATTATCATCAGACTCTCCAAGTATAGCTTTATGCAAATTAAACTTAATATGCTCTACTTTTGATGCATCACCAGCTAATATACGGGTAATTTCAGCTTGCTCTGTATAAGCAGATTCAAGTAGACCACCTGCTGCAATAATAAGATCATTGACCTCACTACCTATCGTTAATGGATAAATCCCTGGATAAGTAACATGACCATTGATCTCTACCAGTTGCATTGCTTGTCTAACATTTGCTTGCAGTTTTAACTTTGCGATAACCGGCTTTAGCAAGTTATTACGACTAAACAGAGCATAATCTTCAGGCTTTAGTTTTTGCTCTTCTTCTTCAGCTTTGCGTTTTGAGATTTCAGCAATAGTTAAGTTTGAAGTATCCTTTAGTTGTAATTCCATATCATCTGTAGCAACACCAATGTATTTTTCAAACTCTTTCTTTTGGTATTTATGCCATTGCTGAACTTTCACCTGCTGCGCTTGCTGTTCTTCGGTGAGGGCCATATTTTTTAAAGCTAACTCTTCAGCTTCTTTTTCTTCGTAACGACTAAAAACTAATAGTTTATCGTTTGCTTTTAACTCAAAGTCATGTGCAGTTGCTTTTACAATAGCTTGCGCTATGTCGAATTGACGCACTTCAATATCACCTGAAATATTAATTTCACGCACTAATAAAGCGTAACTAAGGTCAGCTTGTGGTAACAAATCACCACGAACAGACGTTAATACATCCGAAATATGCTTGCCTTGATACCATTGATAATTACCTGGTCGTGCAACAGCACCAATTACACTAATTGAGTTTTGATACTGCAAGCTTACCGGATTAAAGCGAATTCTATCGCCATCACGTGGGATATAGGCAATATCTTTGCCACTAAAGTCTACTGATAAAATTTCTTTAGCATTGTAATTATTAAAACGCTCTACAATTGCTTTTTGTGCATACGCTCCAGGCTTCAAGCCACCGGCCATTTTTAATACGTCTTGGGCATTTTCATTATTCTTCAATTCAAATATAGCTGGGCGCTTCACTAACCCTTCAACGGCTACTTGTGAACCAACTGGTGGAATAAATACTACATCCCCTGGCTTTAAGATGATGTCGTTGCGGCTATCACCTTTTATAAGTAGATCATAAAGATCAAAGTTTGCAACAACTTTACCAGCACGTTTAACTTGAATGTTACGCAAAGATGCAATTTCAGATACACCGCCGCTAATAAACAAAGCATGTGACACTGTGGTCAACGACGATACGCTATAACTACCCGGCTTATGTGCTTCACCCAATACTAGGATACGCATGCTGCGTAATTTTCCTAGCGATACAAACGCTTTTACACCTATAACTTCTTGTGCAACTTTGGCTTTGATAAGTTCTTTTATTTCGCCGAATGTAAGCCCAGCAACTTCAACAGGGCTTAAATTAGGGATATTAATTCGGCCTTCACGATCAACATTAACTTCATAGCTTTCACTTTCTTTGCCATAAAAATTAATTTTTAATTGATCACCACGGCCAATTAAATATGTTTCTGGTACTGCCGCATTTTCACTTGGCATAAATGTAGTTGGCTCGCCAGAAAACAACTCGTAGCCAAATGGTTTTATTTCGTCTAATTGCGGCTTAAAGCGTTCTTCGTCGGTTAACTCAGGCTCTTCTTGTAATTGGCGAGGCTGAATTGTAGGCTCATCTTCTTTTATTGAGCTTGATGATGATTTACCGGTAATTGTGGATAGATCGACACCATACTGCTTAGCCAGTGCCTCTTGCTGGGCTTTTGGCAGCTTTTTAAATTGTTCAATCTGCGCTGCACTCGGTGTAAATGCAAATGCAGATGCAGTCGTTAACAGTAAAAAAGTTATTAAAAATCGTTTAAAAAGCATCACAAGTAGGTTTATCCCTAGAACTACAGCCAAAAGATTGGCTATTCTACATTATTTCACTACAAATAAAAAAGGGACTTTCGTCCCTTTATTACAGTTAAATGTCACTTAACAGAGATAAACTGTTAAAAACTGTAAACCAGTGTCAGCGACGTTTCTGTGTCTGTACTTTCTTTATCATCAGCAACATCTGAGTTGTTGGTGATGTTATAAGCAACTTTCATTTGTAATGAGCCATTTATCTTAGCTAAAAGTGCAGTTTCTGAACGTGTTTTAGTGTTAGTATCACCGTATTCAACTGCAACTAACTGAGTAAACTTCGCGTTATCAGAAATTTTCCAATTATAATCAAGCTTACCTAAAGCAATAACTTCACCTTCACGCTCACCAGCTAAAGAGTTGCCATTTTCATCTACTTCACTACTTGTATCAGGGTATTGAAAATATTTATAACCAGGACCAATTTCAGCATTTAGCCACATGTCAGAACGATCTAACAAGCGTTGACCATAACCAGCTGAGATAACAGACTCACTGCGATAAGCGCCAAAGTAATCTGAAACATGTGAACCATAGATATATAAATGAGCATGATCTTCATTTAATTTATAGTTACCTTGTGCTGATAACGAATATTTTTCGTTAGTACGCTGCTTTTCTTTTATACCCGCTTCATTTTCAACGTTGTCTTCTTTATAAAGACCGTTAATTTTATACTCGTTATTCCAGCTTTCTAAGTTATGTAATGCCTTGATGCCACCCTTAAGAGTGGTTGTTTCAGTATTACCGCTAGTTATGATTGCACCTAGCTCACTGGTAACTTCCCATGTTCTAGCGTCTTCTGCGAATGCGTTAGTTGTAGCTGATACTGCAACTAAAATTGATAAAAGCTTTAATTTCATTAAAAATAACCTTTGTTACTTGTATATTGATTAATCTTGCTTGTGCAAATGAACATCCATTTGCGGAAACGGAATAGTGATATCCGCATCATCTAATGCGATTTTAATGTTCTCAATTAAAGACCAATAAGTTGGCCAGTAATCGCCTGAGTTAACCCACGGACGCACAATGAAGTTTACGCTTGAATCTGCGAGCTCAGATACTGATACGTTATAAGCTGGATCTTTAAGAATGCGTGACTCTTGATCTAGTACTGATTTAAGTACTTCTTTTGCTTTGCGTAAGTCTGCATCATAACCAACACCAATAACTAGATCGATACGGCGAGTTGATTCGCGCGAGTAATTAATAATTGAGTCAGACATAATTTTAGAGTTGGGCATGATGATAACTTTGTTATCTGGTGTGCGTAGTTCAGTAGAGAAAATTTCGATTTTTTTCACTGTACCAGCTTTACCGCCAGCTTCGACATAATCACCCGATTTGAAAGGACGAAGTAATATAATAAGTACGCCAGATGCGAAGTTAGATAATGAACCTTGCAGTGCCAAGCCAACTGCTAAGCCTGCAGCACCTAAGATAGCGATAAATGAAGTGGTTTCTATGCCTATTTGTGACAACGCCATTAAGATTGTTGCCATAAATACGATGGCATAAACAATGCTTGATACGAACGAACCTACAGCTTTATCTACTTTCTTTTTATCGAATGCTTTTTCAGTTAGGTTAGAGCAAAATTTTGCAACACGACCGCCCAGTAAAAAGATCACCAATGCAATTACAGCTTGAATGCCATAATGCAAAATCAAACCTGAGTTTTCGTTTATCCAGTTAAGTATTGTATCCATTATCACTCCTGATATTCAGTATTAAGCAGTTTGCTGGTTAAATTATATCTGATTTCAATTTATTATTTAATTAATTAATCTATTTATCTTTAAAAGAACGTCTTTAGGGTTAATTTTTATTTTACCCAACCAGATAAAAAATGATTTAAACATTCATTCTCTGGCTGCTTTATGAACAAAAATATTCAATTTTAAATTTTTTTCACTTTTTTTGCTCTTAACCCTTCACAAGATTTATTATTTTATGTATTATCCGCGCCACACCAAACAAGGTGTGTTGTGGCGGTTGTAGCTCAGTTGGTAGAGCCCCGGATTGTGATTCCGGTTGTCGCGGGTTCAAGCCCCGTCAATCGCCCCATCTTTTCCCTTCTTATCTAAATATCAAATACGTTCTTAAAATTCCATTTTATTTATTAATTAATATTAAGCACAAACCAAAAATAATGGCTGAAGCCTGTTCCCACAAGAAACATACACATGCATTACTCGTATGAGAGCGCTTTAGCGCCGATTGGTTGTTGCATATAACCTAAGCCTAAACACAATCACGGCTGAAGCCTGTTCCTACAAGCAACATACAATACACACACATGACCTCGTAGGAGAGCACTTTAGCGCCGATTGGTTGTTGCATATAACCTAAGCCTAAACACAATCACGGCTGAAGCCTGTTCCTACAAGAAATATACACATGCACCATCCGGTAGGAGAGCGCTTTAGCGCCGATTTCATAATTTAATCTATACTTCATTAAACCGTTTTATATTTAAAGGATTAAAATGAAACTTCGGTCACAGCAGCTACGTCAACATCGTCACTCTATTATTAACCACTATTATTCTGTGACCACATGTACACATCAACGAGTTAAATTATTTGAGGATTTTTGTAATGCGCGAATTCTAATACGCTCACTAAAACAATCTGATTTAAATGGCTTAACTAAAACAATTTGCTTTGTAATAATGCCTGATCATATGCATTGGTTATTGCAGCTGAAAACACAAGATTCGCTATCTTCGGTGGTGGCTAAAGTGAAAGGGCGTACATCATTTCTCATGCAAAAAGCTAAAAATGAGCAAATTTGGCAAGCTGGTTTCTACGATTCATTAATTCGAGATGAAGAACATTTATTACATCAAGCAAGATACATAGCTGCCAACCCAATGAGAGCCGGTATTGTTGACAACCTTGGAAGTTATCCCCATTGGGATTGTATTTATTTAACCCCCTCTGAACATGACTAACATAATCACGGCTAAAGCCTGTTACTACAAGAAATATACACATGCACCATCCGGTAGGAGAGCGCTTTAGCGCCGATTGGTTGTTGCATATAACCTAAGCCTAAACACAATCACGGCTGAAGCCAGTTCCCACAACAAATACACGCATGCATTATCCCATAGGAGAGCACTTTAACGCCGATTGGCTTTTGCATATAGCCTAGGCCTAAGCAAAATCACGGCTGAAACCTGTTCCTACAAGAAATATACACATGCATTATCCCGTAGGAGAGCGCTTTAGCGCCGATTGGTTGTTGCGTATAACCTAAGCCTAAGCACAATCACGGCTGAAGCATGTTCCTACAAGAAACATACACATGCATTATCCCGTAGCAGAGCGCTTTAGCGCCGATTGGTTGTTGCATATAACCTAAGCCTAAACACAATCACGGCTGAAACCAGTTCCCACAAGAAATACACACATGCACCATCCGGTAGGAGAGCGCTTTAGCGCCGATTAGCGTACCCTCGCTAACTTTACTCTCGCCAGCTCGCAAGCTGCTTTCTTGCAGACAAAAAAATGCCCCCTCTCGTGGGCATTACACACGGGATTATTTCTACATTATAGAAATTCTTTTCAAAAATTAGTTTCTAGGTTCTAGGTTCTAGGTTCT
>NZ_JACJEY010000067.1:0-22518 GCF_014164295.1 Pseudoalteromonas sp. SG43-7 | reverse complement strand
GGTTCTAGGTTCTAGGTTCTTCAAAAATTTATAAACAACTATCTGTGTGTCAACTATTCTTAGAACCTAGGGCCTATTTCTTCCTAGTACCTTGTCACTTTTGCATGTGACTTAGGCTAAATAAACTCATTAACGCAGCTAAAGCGAACTACACGCAGCAGATTACATTTGCTCCATGACTTCGATGCCTAGTAGATCTAAGCCTGTGCGCAGCGTATCCGCTACCAAATTACACAGCACTAAACGGCTATCGCGTACACTTGGCTCTACGCCTTCTTTAAGTACTGGGCAAGCTTCGTAGAAGGTCATGTATAGGCTGGCAAGCTCGTATAGGTAACTACATAATACGTGCGGTGTTGCCTCACTGATCATTTGATCAAGTACTTCTTCTAATTGCAGTAGTTTAAGCGCAAGGGTTTTTTCTTGCGGCTCAACAATAGCGACATCTGCGTTTAAACTTGCTGCGTCTACGCCTGATTTACGGAAAATACTGCGTACACGAGTATAAGCATATTGTAAGTAAGGTGCTGTTGCCCCTTCAAAGCTAAGCATACTGTCCCAGTTGAAAATGTAATCACTGGTTCGGTGCTTAGAAAGGTCTGCATATTTAACTGCGCCAATACCTACTTTACGGGCAATTTCACTGCGCTCTTCATCAGTTAAGTCAGACTCACGTTCAGCAAGCTTAGCAGCAGCTCGAGTGATTGACTCTTCAAGTAAATCAGCAAGTTTTACCGTGCCACCTGTACGCGTTTTAAATGGTTTACCGTCTTCACCCATCATGGTGCCAAATGGGCAAAATTCGTAGCTAGTTTCATCGCGTAGTAAACCGGCTTTACGTGCAGTAAGCTCTACTTGATTGAAGTGTAGGCTTTGACGCGCATCAACAAAAATTAAAATGCGGGCTGCGCCTAACTTGTTTGAACGGTAATCACAGGCGGCTAAATCGGTGGTTGCGTATAAGAAACCGCCACCTGATTTTTGCACGATAAACACTGATGGCTCACCATCTTTATTTGCCAGCTCATCTAAAAACACCACCTGTGCGCCTTGTGACTCAACGGCAATATTCTTATCTTGTAATAACTTAATGATATTGTTCAGTTCACTGTTATAAGCACTTTCAGCCATGATGTCGTCTGGTGTAAGCGTTACATTTAAGCGTTTGTATACTTCTTCAGAATGCTTTACCGAGGTTGCGATAAACAACTTCCATAGTTTTTCACAATGCGCGTCGCCACCTTGTAGTTTTACTACGTAATCACGCGCTTTATCTGCAAAACCTTCTTCATCATCAAAACGCTTTTTAGCGTCGCGGTAGAAGGTTTCTAGATCAGCAAGTGCCACAGAATCTAAATCAACACCTTGGCTGATTTGATCTTCCAGATGCGCAATCAGCATACCAAATTGCGTGCCCCAATCGCCCATGTGGTTTTGACGAATAACCGTGTCGCCACGAAACTCCAGTGCGCGTACTACTGCATCGCCAATGATCGTTGAACGTAAATGCCCAACGTGCATTTCTTTAGCAAGATTAGGTGATGAGTAATCAACCACTACTTTTTGCGGTTGTGCATGCTCAGCAACAGCCAGCTTTGCATCTTGGTTTGCCGCTTTTAAGCTTTGCGCTAAAAACTCAGGTTTTAGGTGAATATTGATAAAACCAGGGCCGGCAATTTCTGTTTTATCTGCGATATCACTTACATCTAAGTGATCAATAATTTGTTGTGCAAGCTCTCGCGGGTTGCTTTTCATTTTTTTAGCAGCGCCCATTGCACCATTAATTTGGTAGTCACCAAATTGTGGGCGGGTACTCTGTGTTACCGCAGGGTTAGTATCTGCTGGTAAGCCAGCGCCAGTCATGGCTGCGATGGCTCTTTCAATTAGTAGGGTACGAATATTCATGTAATTTATTACCTTTACCAGCCCGCGTTAGCGGGCTTTAAATTAAAATTTGAGTCTAATTTTCACGCGTGTGGTTAAATGTCACTTCTGGATAGCGCTCAATTGATAAGTTAAGATTTACACGACTCGGCGCTATGTAAGTTAAGTTATCGCCGCCATCAAGCGCTAAGTTGCTTTCGCACTTACGTTTAAAATCTTCAAACTTTTTAACGTCAGTCGAACTTACCCAACGTGCGGTATTTACATTTACGCTTTCGTATAAAGCATCTACGTTATATTCTGCTTTCAAACGCGCTACAACCACATCAAACTGCAATATACCAACCGCGCCTACAATTAAGTCGTTATTAATAAGCGGTCTAAATACTTGTACTGCCCCTTCTTCAGATAGCTGCACCAAGCCTTTTAATAATTGCTTTTGCTTAAGTGGATCACGCAGACGAATGCGGCGGAATAATTCCGGCGCAAAGTTTGGAATACCAGTAAATTTAAGCTTTTCACCTTGTGTGAAGGTATCACCTATCTGGATCGTACCGTGGTTATGTAAACCAATAATATCACCTGCAAAAGCATCACCTGCACGCTCACGATCACCCGCCATAAAGGTTACCGCATCAGAAATACTGACTTGTTTACCTATACGCACATGGTTCATTTTCATGCCTTGGCTGTATTTACCCGACACAATACGCATAAACGCAATACGGTCACGGTGCTTAGGGTCCATATTCGCTTGAATTTTAAATACGAAGCCAGTGAAGTTCTCTTCTGTTGCAACAACAGTACGGTCTTCTGTTTCACGCGGTAATGGCGTTGGTGCCCACTCAGTTAGGCCATCAAGCACATGATCAACACCAAAGTTACCAAGCGCAGTACCAAAGTACACTGGTGATAACTCACCCGCTAAAAATAGCTCTAAATCAAATTCGTGCGATGCACCAATAACAAGTTCTAACTCTTCACGCAGTTGCCCAGCAAGCTCATCGCCAATCGCTGCATCAAGCTCAGGGTTATCAAGCCCTTTAATGCTGCGTACTTCTTGAATAGTATGACCTTGGCCAGTTTTGTATAACAAGGTTTCGCCGCGGTGAATATGATAAACACCTTTAAACTCTTTACCACAGCCAATTGGCCATGTGATCGGTGCACAAGCTATATTTAGCTCTGTTTCAACTTCGTCTAACAACTCCATCGGATCACGAATATCGCGGTCACATTTATTCATAAATGTGACAATTGGCGTGGTACGTAAGCGCGTTACTTCCATTAATTTACGAGTACGATCTTCAACACCTTTAGCCGCATCGATCACCATCAAACATGAATCGACCGCAGTTAAGGTACGATAAGTATCTTCAGAGAAATCTTCATGTCCTGGGGTATCAAGTAAGTTTACTAGCGCTTTATTGTATGGGAATTGCATAACAGAGGTCGTGACCGAGATACCACGCTCTTTTTCCATTTCCATCCAGTCAGACTTGGCATGTTGATTAGAGCCACGGCCTTTAACGGTACCCGCTTTTTGAATAGCTTGTCCGAACAACAGTACTTTTTCGGTGATGGTAGTTTTACCAGCATCCGGATGCGAGATGATCGCGAACGTGCGTCGCGTATTGATTTCGTTTAATAAATTAGACATGTAAGCCGCTTTAAGTCATAACAAGGCGCAACCAAAAACAAACCTAAGCACAGGTCTTCGCTACGCACTGTAAATATAAAATAGAATTAGTCACATTATACCTTGTTTGTCTTAGCCAAAAAAGCAACGATTGCAAGTAATTAGCCGATAACTTGGTTTAAAATCAGCTCAACCCGTTTGCTGCAGCGAACGCACTAAACTTGTGTAATTTTACGCTAACGCATACTATTGATAGATTACATGGAGGATATTTTGTTTGGGTATGAGAACAAGTAAGTTAAGTATAAGATTATTATGGTATATCACGCCTTTGGTGATTTTACCGTTATTGTTTTTAGGTGGCTTTACTCTCACCAACGTTACCAGCTCCACACAAAAACAAGCCGAGCTCATTGTTAGCCGTTTTGTTGAACAGCAACAACAAAAAATGTTCAATTACATCGATTCATTCCACTCCACTACAAAGTTACTCTCGGCCTCCCCTGTACTAAGTGACTTTTTAGCAGATGACTTACGCGATAACGGCAATTATACCCGTCGTCTAGGCGCACTAATGGATGTATTTGCAAGCTATTCAGAAGCTTATCCCGATATTGTTAGCGTAAATTTAGTCTCTCCGGATGGTCAAAGCGACGCCTATTACTCCAGTAATTTAAATACCGCACCAACCAGCTATCCATTTTTCTCACAAGTTTTACAAAGTAACTTACGCCAACAACAGTTTATGGTGCAAAAACAAGATGGCACTACCAGTTTGTATTTTATTCAACGTATTTACAGTGCTGATTACTACCTTAAACGTCCGCAACAATTAGGGTTTATTGTGTTGCATGTTGAGCCATCGATTTTAAATACCAGCATTTTAGAAGCGCCCTATAACAATACCTTAAATTTATTACTGACCAGCAATGGCAAAATATTATTTAGCTCAGACTACAATAAGCGCGGTCAATATATTAGCGAATATGAGCTGCAACAAATTCACGACTTAGCCGATCTAGGTAAGCTCTCAACCATAGAGTTATCGAGTATTGATAAGGTTGAACGGATGATTTACGCCATCCAAATGAGCGGCGGTTATTATTATGTCTCGACCATCCCCAAAGCCTTGCTTTATCAATCCGGCAAAGCGATCAGTTTGATCACCGCCTTGATTGTAATTATTTCAGTGATCACCCTGCCGATGCTGATTTTTATTGTGGTACGTAATTTACTACTTAACCCAATTGAGTTACTTGGGGCAGCCAGCCATCGAGTAGGAGACGGCGATTTGTCGGTATATTTGCCTGCCCATAATAATGATGAGGTGGGGGTATTATTTAATGATTTTAATCACATGGTGAACCAAATTCGTCATTATCAAGACGAACTTGAAGAATATAAACATCACTTAGAAGATAAAGTCGAAAGCCGTACCAAAGCACTTGAAACCATGAATAGTCAACTCGAGGTGGCCATTGCCCAAGCGGAACAAGCGAACCAATTAAAAAGCCGCTTTTTAGCCAATATGAGTCATGAAATACGTACACCACTAACCGCCATCATGGGCTTTACTGAGCAGCTATTACACAGCCAAAATACAACCGGCGACGCTTGGCACCTAAATACTATATTACGTAACTCTAAACACTTACTTGAACTCATCAATAATATTTTAGACTTGTCGAAAATCGAAGCCGAAAAATTAGCTGTTGAAAAAGAACCGCTAGATATTGTGCAGTTAGTTCATGATATTGATTCGATTATTCGTCCTTTATCACAAGAGAAAAAACTTAACTGCAATATCAATTTTCACTTACCATTACCGCGTATAATTAATAGTGATAGCACTCGTTTAAAGCAAATTCTCATTAATATTGCCAGCAATGCAGTGAAGTTTACCGAGCAAGGTTTAATTGAATTAGATATTACCTATAACAGTGATTTACAACTCATAGAATTTGCCATTAAAGATAGCGGTATTGGCATGTCAGAGCGAGAAGTTGAGCGGGTATTCAAACCTTTTGAACAAGCTGATACAACAACAACACGACGCTTTGGCGGCACTGGCTTAGGCTTATGTATTTCTAAAAATTTAGCACAATTGCTCGGTGGTGATGTTTATGTAACAAGCACGCCAGGCCAAGGAAGCTGTTTCTGCGTGCAAATTGCCTGTAACTTACCTGCAGATAAACAACAAACAGTGCCAATGCTGACTGAGTTAAGCCAATTAACTCCCGCTAAGGACTTACAGCTTTCATTCGCAGAAAATAGCTTTGATGCCAATATATTAGTCGCCGAGGATAACCCTGACAACCAAGTACTAATCAAGTTATTACTGCAAACATGGGGGCTTGAGCCTGATATAGCCAATAATGGTGCAGAAGCTGTTGAAATGGCGCTGGTGAATGACTATCAATTAATCATTATGGACATGCAAATGCCGATAATGGGCGGCTTAGAAGCCACGCAAATGCTCCGCCATGCAGCCTACGATGGGCCGATCATTGCACTTACCGCGAATGTTATGAAACATGACGTAAACACCTATTTGCAAGCCGGTTGCGACGAAGCACTGGCTAAGCCTATCGATAAAGATGCCTTAGAAAGTGTGCTTGTTAGCTATTTAAATATTGAAAAAGACAGCCAGAATAAATGGGATAGCTTGCTAAACAGCGAAAAATTTCAACAGATCAACGACAACTATCGCTTAAAACTGCCAGGTTATTTAACCGACGTTACGCAGCTATACAATAATGGTGAGTGGGAGCAGCTCAGAGCACTGGCCCATAGTTTAAAAGGCAGTGCTGGTTGTTTTGGTTTTAGTAATATTCACCATGCGGCGGCCACACTTGAAGATAATTTACGTGGCCGTGATCACAACCGCCGTGATTATTTAGCACTGAGCTTAATTGAAGCGATAAAATATACCTTGCAACAAGAACAGTCATTAACCAAAAAGTAATGTCATTCCCATTAAGATAGCATCTTCATGGCCATTTTTTGATGGGTCACTACTTGGGTAGTAATTTTTACGTACCGACATTTCACTAAAGCCTGCCTGCTCATATAAGGCGATGGCACGAGTATTGGTTTCACGTACTTCTAAAAATAAGTTTTCAGCGTGATGCTTTTCGCCGTATTCAATAAACGCTGCAAGCAATTGTTTGGCAATCCCCTGCCCCTGAAAATCAGGTGCCACGCAGATATCCATTAAAGTAAAGTCAGGCCCTGCTTTTTCACCGATATAAAAACCAATAATTTGCTGTTCATTAAACGCAGCTAAATTAAAGTAACGTCCAGCGAGACATGATTGCATAGTGTTTACTGTCCACGGATGAGTGTGACATGCGTTCTCAACACGCATCAACGCATCAATGGATAATTCAGTAACAGATTCAAAGGTTATCAAGGTGTGTGCTCATCAGCGCCCATAGCGCGCGTTTATTATCAGCATTAAGCTGCTGGGTTGGTAAGCTCAATTGACCATCATGCCATGTAAGCTTATCGCTTTGCACTACTTGGCTAATTTTTAATGGGGCAATAGCGCGATTTAAATCAGCCAATAGCGTTGTACTTAGCTCTATATTTACCTGCGGCGCTGCACTTGGTGCATCAGAACGTTGTTCAGCGACAGGCTGTAATCGGAAATGCTGATTTAGTTCGAGGTTTTCTATACCAAAAATAGCTGCGTATCGTGGATGCATAAAAACTCAGTAGATTTAAACACTGGAACAATATAAGAAGTAATCAAGGCTATGTAAAGAAGAAGTGGCAGGGGCGGAGAGACTCGAACTCCCAACCATCGGTTTTGGAGACCGCTGTTCTACCAATTGGAACTACGCCCCTGCAATGACGACGAATTATAGAGAAGTTTCGCTAAAGGTAAAGAAAAAAATCACTCCTTTAGTTTAACTGCTTTTTAAATAAACAAAACGGCGAATTAGTCAACTAATCCGCCGTTTTTATAATTACTTACCTAAACTAGGATAAGCCTTCATATATATCCATGTTCAGCATTTTTTACTTTTTGCTACTCGCAGACGTTTTAGTTCAGCTTTGGCCCAGACTGAGGATTCGGCCATATCACAACGAAGCCCATGCTTCTTTTCAGTAATAAGCGCGGTTAAGTTCAATTCTATTCACTTTTTATACTCAACTTGTTGTCCACTTTTAAAGCGTATCAAAACATGAGCGACCAGCTACATATCAAGTCATAGTAAGTGGTGCAGACTCTTGTTGTTAAAACACATAACTCGCTTTTGCCCCAAAGTTATTTAACGCTCGTCGATATGAAAATATCCTTACTATTTTGTTCTTATTGTTTTTTTAAACGAAACTTTGTTGTTTATGCATGTACATAAAACCTTTCAGGTTGCTTAATAGCATCGGCAGTACGATCAATGCGAAGGCAATGTTAGATAAAGGGACGGCTAACCAAACACCATCGATACCTAGGTATTTCGGCAAGATGAATAGGAAAGGAAACTGTATCAACATATTGCCGACGGAAACAAACAGGGCTTGTCCGCTTTTACCAACGGCGACGAAGTAGATGGACGCCATGAATAAGAAGCCATCTAAAAACAATGCCATTAAGTGTAAACGAATACCGTTTTTGCTTGCTTCAAGTAATGCATCATTGCCTGTGGTAAAGATGCTGATAAAGATTTCCGGAAAAATGTTAAACAGTATTACCAAAGCTATACCGGACCCAACGGTAACAGAAAAAGCCAGTTTTACGGTTTCGCTAATGCGTTTGTATTGCTTGGCGCCTAAGTAGTAACTCACTGGTGGCTGCAAGCCGCTGACTAAGCCTTCAGCGAAGAAGTAATAACAGCTCGCTAAGTAGCCAACAATCGCGAATGCGGCTAACTGCGTGGTGTCTCCGTAGGCCATAAATTGCATGTTATGGAACGCCATGACGAAGCTGAAGTAGATAAACATCACTAAGTTTGACGACCCTAATTGCACGATACGAATGGCGATGGTCTTATCAAGTTGTTTAACCGATAGCTTGGTTTTAGCTTTTGACGACGTAAAGTAACGTAAACACAATATACAAGTGGTTAATTGAGCAATTAAGGTAGCAATAGCTGCACCTTTTAATCCCATATCAAGATGGCCTAAGAAAACATAGTCCAAGACAATATTGGTCAAGGCACCTACAATGATGAATACCGTCGCAAGGTTTGGGCTATCGTCATTTCTAACCAACATCGGCATGGCACTAGCACCAATCGAAATAAGCGCCCCAAACGACATGATCTGCACATAACCCCAACTCATCTCTAAGGTGACGCCGGTCGCGCCTTGAATATTGAGCAGGCTCTGACCAAAAACGATAAACACAACTGTGGCCAATAAGCCGATCAAAATAATCAAGAAAAGCGCTGTGATGAGTGTTGCTTGAGTGGCTACGAGGTTATTCTCGCCACGATATTTAGACAACACGCTGCCGCCTCCCATACCAACAAGCAAACCAAAGCCCATGATTAAACCAAGCAATGGAATTGCCATGTTGATACCTGCAAGTCCGTTTGCCCCAACATAGTGACCAACGAAGAAACCATCAATGATCTGATATAGACCACTGACTAACATAGCGACGATGGAAGGAATGGCAAAACGCCAAAACGTGCCTGCGACGGATTGTGACGGTTGAACTTGTGGGGCAGCTTGCATCTTAAATATCCAGAAGGTAATAATGCGGGCATAATATATTTAATTGAGATATAAGAAAATCAGTTACCATCCGCTTAAAGGATGGATTAAAAAGCTTAACTAGCCGCTAAATGGCCGTTTAGGAGATAGGAATGAATTGGACATTGGATCAATTACTGGCTTTTGTTACCGCCGCTGAGCAGGGTTCTTTTTCTGCAGCAGCAAGGCAATTACAAAAGGCACAATCACGAATTAGTAGCGCCATAGCCAATTTAGAATTGGATTTAGGGTTTGAGTTATTTGATCGCAGCTCTAAATACCCCGTATTAACGCCTCTGGGGAAAGAGATGCTTCCCGAAGCGCGAGCCGTGCTTAACCAATGCCTTCGATTAGATTCAAGAGCACTTACAGCTGCGAACAAAGAGCCCATTTCGTTACGAATCGCCCTGGATGAAGCCTTACCACTGGAAACCATTCATTCTATTTTTTCTCAAGTAGGCGATTTGTTTCCTAACACTCATTTGGTTATTACCAATGGCTCACAAGACGACATTGCCAATGCCATTGCTAATCAAAAGGCCGACATTGGTTTTATGATTAGCAACAGTGCTTTGCCACCCAAGTTAACCTTACAGTCTCTGGGGTATTTTAGAAAAATCCTGATTGTCGGTAACAAGCACGTTCTCGCTAAAGAAGATGTATTGACCCTTGCGCAACTACAACAATATCGTCAGTTCGTACTCTGCAACCGCTCAGGAGAAAACCGCGAAAATGCCCTAAGCCCAGATCATTGGGATTTAGACAGTTATTATTTGATTTGTGAATTGGTAACGCAGAATCAAGGCTGGGCCATCGTGCCTGAGCATATAGCCAAGGCGCATTGGTTTTTTGAACAAATAAAAATAGCTCAAGCCGACTTCTTAACGGATCTATTAATTGAAATAGGCATAGTAAAACGACTCGATAGCCCAAGCAATAAATTAACAGATTGGATTACTGAGCAAATGCGCCACTTAATGAACAATCACGCTATATAAAATCTTCCTGCGCAATCGAAAGGCTCTGATCTTATATTTTGACTTATAGAACAAAGTGTCACAGCATTTTTTCAGTGATGTTCCGAATAAAAAAAGTCCGCAATTACGCGGACTTAATTAAGATTTAATGCCTGTTAGTGCTAGACGTTTCAGGCCTAAAAATTATTCCCACTCAATAGTCGCAGGTGGTTTTCCTGAAATATCGTAAACAACGCGTGAGATACCGTCGATTTCATTAATGATGCGGTTTGAAACCAGACCTAAGAACTCATACGGTAAATGTGACCAACGTGCAGTCATAAAGTCGATAGTTTCTACACAACGAAGTGAAACAACCCAGTCGTACTTACGTGCATCACCCATAACCCCTACCGACTTAACCGGTAAGAATACAGTAAACGCTTGGCTTACTTTATGGTAAAGCTCTGCTTTGTGAAGCTCTTCAATGAAGATAGCGTCAGCACGGCGTAATAAGTCACAGTACTCTTTTTTGATTTCGCCAAGTACACGCACACCTAGACCAGGCCCAGGGAACGGGTGACGATAAAGCATGTCGTACGGTAAACCGAGCTCTAAACCAATTTTACGTACTTCATCTTTAAATAATTCACGCAGTGGCTCAACTAAGCCCATTTCCATGTCATCTGGTAAGCCGCCCACATTATGGTGAGACTTGATCACATGCGCTTTACCAGTTGCAGACGCTGCTGACTCGATAACATCTGGGTAGATAGTACCTTGACCTAACCATTTTGCATTTTTAAGCTTTTTAGATTCGCTATCAAATACCTTAATAAATGTATGACCAATGGCTTTACGCTTGTCTTCTGGGTCTGATTTACCAGCAAGATCCGCTAAGAATAATTCTTCGGCATCCACTTTGATAATGTTTAGGCCAAACTTATTGCCAAACATATCCATTACTTGCTGACCTTCGTTTAAACGCAGTAAACCGTTATCAACAAATACACAGGTTAAACGGTCGCCAATCGCGCGGTGAATAAGCATAGCCACCACTGATGAATCAACACCACCAGATAAACCTAAGATTACTTCGTCATCACCCACTGTATCTTTAATGCGCTCTATGGCGTCATCAATGATTTTTGCTGCTGTCCACAGCTTTTCACAACCACAAATATCAATCGCAAAGCGTTCTAGCAAACGTTGGCCTTGATGAGTGTGGGTTACTTCTGGGTGGAATTGTACGCCGTAAAAACGCTTTTCTTCGTTAGACATTGCCGCATGTGGGCAAGTAGATGTTTTAGCTGTGGTTTTGAAAGTATCTGGAATTTCCATTACTTTATCACCATGGCTCATCCACACGTCTAAAATACCTTCACCGCCATCGGTAATGCTGTCTTCAATGGCATCAAATAATGCACAGTTACCGACTTTTTCAACTTGCGCGTAACCAAACTCTTTCTTATCAGAGCTATGAACGCTACCGCCAAGCTGAGTAGCCATTGTTTGCATGCCGTAACAAATACCAAGTACAGGTACGCCTGCATTGAATACATACTCAGGGGCACGCGGGCTGTTTTCTAAGGTTGTTGACTCAGGGCCACCAGATAGAATGATACCTTGTGGATTGAACTCACGGATCTGCTCTTCCGTTACGTCCCATGCCCACAGTTCACAGTAAACACCAATTTCTCGCACACGGCGGGCGATCAATTGCGTGTATTGCGAACCAAAGTCTAAAATAAGAATTCGTGAATCGTGAATGTCTTTGCTCATTGAGGGTCTCGTTAGTCAAGAACTAGCACTCAGGTTACCTGAATGACTATAATAAATAAGGGCTAGCGAAGCTAGCCCAGTAATTTTAATAGATTTGAAGCTATTAACCTAAGCGGTAGTTAGGTGCTTCTTTGGTGATTTGCACATCATGAACATGTGACTCACCCATACCTGCTGAAGTAACACGTACAAACTGAGGTTTAGTGTTTAATTCTTCAATCGTTGCACAACCGGTTAAACCCATTGCGCTGCGCAGGCCGCCAACTTGTTGGTGAATGATTGTCGCGATTGGACCTTTATAAGCCACACGACCTTCAATACCTTCTGGCACAAGCTTGTCTGCTTGATTTGATTTTTGGAAATAGCGATCTGATGAACCTTCTTTTTGGTTCATCGCACCAAGCGAGCCCATACCACGGTATGACTTGTAGTAACGGCCTTGGTAAAGCTCGACTTCACCAGGCGCTTCTTCAGTACCCGCTAGCATTGAGCCAACCATCACACATGATGCACCAGCAACAAGTGCTTTTACAATATCACCTGAGAAACGAATACCACCATCAGCAATCACTGGAATGTCACGACCTTTTAGGCCATCAACAGCATCAGAGATAGCAGTGATTTGTGGTACACCACAACCAGTAACAATACGCGTAGTACAGATTGAACCTGGGCCAATTCCTACTTTAACTGCATCAACACCGGCGTCGGCAAGCGCAATCGCACCTTCAGCTGTTGCCACATTGCCTGCTACAATTTGTAGTTCAGGGTAAGTTTGACGAGTTTGTGCAACACGGTCGATAACACCTTGAGAATGACCATGTGAGGTATCAATTAGTAATACATCAACGCCCGCTTCGACTAATGCAGCAATACGCTCATCAGTACCTGGGCCTACACCAACAGCAGCACCTACACGTAAACGACCTTGTTCATCTTTACATGCATGTGGTTTGTCTTGTGCTTTTTGATAATCTTTTACTGTGATCATGCCTTTTAATTTAAACGCATCATCAACAACAAGGATTTTTTCGATACGGTGTTCGTGCATTAATCCTAAGATTTCATCACGCGCAGCACCTTCTTTTACAGTGACTAACTTTTCTTTTTTAGTCATCACTGTTGAAACCGGTTGCTCAAGCTTGGTTTCGAAACGCATATCGCGGCTGGTAACAATACCAACAAGGCCGTTTTCAGCGTCCGTTACCGGAAAACCTGAAAAGCCTTTTTCTTCAGCAAGTACAATTGCATCTGCAATGGTTAAATCCGCTGTCACAGTAACAGGGAAAGAAACAATACCCGCTTCATACGTTTTAACTTTACGTACGTTTTTGGCTTGTTCTTCAATTGTCATGTTTTTGTGGATAAAACCTAAACCGCCCTCTTGCGCTAGCGCAATCGCTAAGCGTGCTTCGGTAACAGTATCCATAGATGCTGAAACTAGCGGCAAGTTAAGTTTGATACCACGCGTTAAGCGAGTTGAAATGTTTGCCGTGTGTGGCAAAACAGTAGAATGACCTGGTACTAAAAGTACGTCATCAAAGGTAAGAGCTTCTTTAGCAATTCTAAGCATTTTGGCAACTTCTCACATGTGGATCTTGTTTAAGGAATTGCGGCCAAATTTTATCAGCGTTGTGGGCACGAGTAAATAAGATTTCACAATTATTTATGATAAAATACCCCCATCATCGCTTTTTAGAGTCGCTTTATGGCCGTAACATCCCAGCAGCAAACGATTTATACCGTTTCTAGGTTAAATAGAGAAATAAGAACCGTACTCGAACAAGGATTCGCATCGTTAAATTTAACCGGCGAAATATCAAATTTCATTACACCAGCCTCTGGTCATTGGTATTTCACGCTCAAAGATGATCGCGCTCAAGTAAAAGCGGCGATGTGGCGAGGCAACAATCGAGGCCAACGCTATCGCCCTGAAAATGGCGCACAAGTGACAGTTCGAGCCCGAGTATCGCTGTATGAACCGCGTGGTGACTATCAGCTGATTGTTGAACACATGGAAGCTGCTGGCGAAGGGCAACTAAAGCAACAGTTTGATGAATTAAAAATGCGCTTAGCCGCCGAAGGTTTATTTAGCTCCGCCCATAAACAACCATTGCCTGGGGTTGTGCATCGTGTTGGTGTTATTACATCAGCCACAGGGGCGGCTATCAAAGATATTTTAACGGTACTTAAGCGTCGAGCGCCACAACTTGAAGTCGTGATCTACCCTGCTATGGTGCAAGGTAAAGACGCGCACCTACAATTAATTGATAAAATCAATATTGCTAATGCCCGCAATGAAGTTGATGTAATTATTTTAGGCCGCGGTGGTGGATCACTAGAAGATTTATGGTGCTTTAACCATGAGCTACTGGCACGCGCTATTTTTGCCAGTAACCTACCAATTATCAGTGCTGTCGGTCATGAAATTGATACCACCATTAGCGATTATGTTGCCGATGTGCGCGCCGCAACGCCAAGCGCGGCTGCAGAGCTTGTTAGCCCCAATAGCAGCGAACTTTATAATCAAATCCAACAACAATTAAATCGCTTAGCCAATGCGTTTAAACATCAGTTATCTGCAAAGCAAAGCGTTGCAACAGCACTTGAGCACCGTTTAACATTATGTCACCCGCGTAATCAGTTAAATCAACAAGCGCAACGTTTAGATGAATTGACAGTAGCATTACAGCAGGCGATACAACATCGGCTCTATCAATATGAGCGCCGCTTAAATAATCTAACGCCGCGACTAATGCAGCGCTCACCAGATCGCAAAATTACTCAGGCAAGTCATCAATTACAGCAACTGCAAGGGCGTTTAACACAAACCATGCAGCAACAATTACACAGTGCCCAAAATACCCTCGCAATGCAGGCTAGCCGATTAGAATCTGTAAGTCCGCTCAATGTACTCGCTCGTGGTTATAGCATCACTAAAAATGAGCAAGGGCAAGTGATTAAGTCTATTAAGCAAGTAACTCAAGGTGATTTAATTGTAACCGAGCTTGCTGATGGCGTAATTCAAGCTCGTGTCAGCTGAGGCTCGTTATTCTGACTCAGTACTTAATAATAATGAAAAATCGCGATCGCTTGATTTTGAAGTACTGACTTTAAATTGCTGCCAAAAGTCTTGTTGTACCAACTTATCGTTGAGTTCGCGCCATTGGGTATGATCAAAATCATCTACATCCTTTGGCGCTGCAAGTTCAAATTTACATACCGAACTTTTACACTGCGCACTAACCAATTCAGGGGTGATGCCAAGATCAGCAATCTGTAAAAAGTCTTTCATGGCAGTCTCGGTACGATAAGCCCACTCTTCATTGCGACTTTGCTCAGTAAACTTGTCTAGCAAAGCTTGTTCAAAATCGGACGGTGCTTGCAATTGTTGTTCGTAAGCTTTTACTAATTTTTGCTGTTGCAGTAACTCACGCTTGAGCTGTTGCACTTGTTGCTCAAGCGGTTGCTCTTCTGCCATTTGCTGTTGTGGTGCAATGGCCATTTTTTTGCTATCAATCGCTTGTGCAAAATTTGCAGCTTGATTAGCAACAGCTGTTTCGTCCGTCGCCATTATATTGCGTTGCTGCTCAACCTCGTGTGTTAGCAGTGTATGAACAGGTGTTGTCTTGCTTGAGGTCAACTGAAAGTAACCCCAAGTTAAAACCACGCCAGCAGCAAACGCCAGCACACGAGAAAACAAACCATTATTACTCATTTATAATTCCATTTATGGTTAATTTTGATTTATAGCATTGCGCTGGTGTGCGATTCGTTTTCAGCTTCAACTTCTAAAAAGTTTTGATTCATGCTTTGCGCTGGACAGGGACAATTTGGTTTACCAACAATTTTAGCTGGCACGCCAACTACCGTGGTGTGAGGTGGTACGGCGCTCAATACCACTGAGCCTGCGCCAATTCGGGCGCCCTCGCCGACCTCAATATTGCCGAGCACTTTAGCCCCAGCACCAATTAAAACACCGGCGCGAATTTTCGGATGACGATCGCCTTTTTCATTACCAGTACCACCTAGAGTAACTGATTGTAAAATAGAGACGTTATCTTCAATAACAGCTGTTTCACCAATCACTATACCAGTTGCATGGTCAAACATAATACCATGGCCGACTTTACAAGCAGGATGGATATCAACGCCAAATACTTCTGAGGTACGGCTTTGAATAAAGCGAGCGAGCTCTTTACGGTTTTGTAACCATAAGCAATGGGCGAGTCGATGTGCTTGAATTGCATGGAAACCTTTTAAATTTAATATCACAGTTAAATATGTATCGGCAGCGGGATCACGATCTTTAACGGCTTTTATATCATGGGCGACATGAGTAAGCATTCGATCACATTCAACAAAAGCCTGATCAAATAACTCCCGGATAGTAAATGCAGATACCACTGCGTCTGCCAGCTTATTAGCAACAATAAAGCTCAACGCAGACCCTAAGCACTCATGATTTAAAATGCATGAATACACATGACTTGCTAATAGAGGTTCACGGGTAACGACTTCATTTGCTTCGGTGCGGAGCTGTTGCCAAATTTCATGACGCATAGGACGGCCTTAAATTAATACGAAGATAAGCTTTTATGCAGTTTAACGGATTTCAAGTCAGATGTGTTAACGCTGCGATTATTTGTTATGGTTATTAGATATAACTAAATTTCAAAATCATTCTTTAATAATCTCATTATAGTTTTACATAATGAGTTACGACAGTAGATAAAATTAACGTGTAGCCATAAAAAATATAAAACTTTAAAATTCAATAACTAAACATCAATGACAGTTATACTGTCATATGACAAAATAACAACTGGCGTAAAGCTGACGGCGTAAAAAATAATAATAAACGCTAAATTAGCATCATCAACTTAATAAGGAATACGATGATGAACAATGACATACTCAATACAAAGAAACTAGGCTATAAATTTTACTTTCAAGATGGCGACGATCAAATAGCCTGCTTTGGCAGTTACTTCACAGGTAAGGAAGAAGTCTATATTAATGATGAGCTAGTTAGTGAAAAGCGAAGTATTAATGTCACAAGTAAACACCAATTTGAACTATCAGGTAATACTTTTAATGTTAAGTTTGAAATGCACAATATTTTAACTGGTAGGCTTGAGTGCTCACTGTTTAAAAATAAAAAGTTAGTTAAAAGCTTAGAGCAAACAACTTTATTTAGTAACCCTAAAAAATCAGCTCTTTTTATTGCTGGATGTTTTGTTGTTGGTTTTACTGTTGGGTATATTATTTCAACATTAGCTTTGGGGAAATAATCATGCAATTAAACCCCAAAACTATAAAAGCATTAAGGCAAAAGCTTGATTGGACTCAACAACAGCTTGCAGATGCCTGTGACGTAAGTTTACGAACTATTCAACGGGTAGAAAAAGAAGGCGCAGCGTCTAAAGAAACCACCATGGCCTTGTGTGCAGTGTTAGAAGTACGTCAAGGTGAGTTAATAAAACTTGAGGAAAATACAGTTTCAGTTGCTCAGACACATACTTTAAATACGCAAAGTATCACAACAATTTTAGCGCTGTCGTCCATTGCCAGCTTTGCGCTTGGCATGATCACCGTGTTTTTAATTATGAAATAAGGAGATTTAAACTATGTCAAAGGAATCGCGAGGACACATCACCTTAGTGCTTATCGTCAGTGCAATTATACTTTTTGGATTAGGTGTAAAAATTGGCGCAATGTTATAAAAATGCCCCAAATTTGGGGCATCTAAATTAAGCTTCTTAGTTATTTAAATGCTCGTTATTCAAACACCTTATCTACAGCAAGTACTTCAATATTTTTCGCTGGTATTGCCAGTTTGTAATTAGCGATTACTTTATCCTCAGCAACTAATTCAGCTGGTTTCTCTGCATTATATACCATAGGGGATGTTTGCTCTGACGCTAGGCGCTTTTGCATATCTTTTCCGTCGCCGGTGATAAACACATACTGAATATCATCCGTTTGTAAGTTCTCTTTTATGACACGATTTACATCAGCTACTGTCAGTTTTTCAAGCTTGCTCGTTACATATTTTACGAAAGTATCGGTGTTGTAAAACTCACTATCTAGCGCATACCCTAATTGACGGTTTTGGCTTGCTACCATTTGCGGCACAAAGTTAATTAAGAAGTTACGCGTTGCGTCAAAGTCTTTTTCTGTCATGCCATTTTTGATTAGCTTATCAAGTTCAAATAAAGCGGTACGCGTTGCAAAATGAGCGTCATTGTTCGAGCGCAGCGGGCGAAGCCATACTTGAAATATTTGCTCAGAGCGGCCTAAGTTTGCATCAGGCTTAGTCTGGAACATACCTCGTGGGAAATACTCAATATACGCGTAATCGCCGTAGTTCATACCGCGGGTTTGACGAATGCGCTCATAAAGATATGAGTTTGAACTGCGGTGCTCGCCAAAGTATGAGCGAACTAACCACAGTGCCGTCCAGTCTTCACTACTACGAATGGTATCAATTGGGAAGCCAAACGATACCGCAGTCGATTGCGCTGATTTTTCTACAATTGTAGCGTGATGACCTTTTAGCGCTGGTGCATCAGGAATCGATAAACGACTTTGCTGACCTTTAGGCAAAGCACTTAAATCGCTAAACATGGTTGCTTTAAGTGATTCAGGTACTGCGCCAATTAAACCGACAGTCAGTTTAGCTTGAGTAAATTCTTTCGCATAAAACGCTTTCACGTCATCAAGTGTTAATGCTTCTAAATCAGATAGATCACCGTAGTTATAGCTCTCATATGGGTGACCTTGATACAGCTTATGATAAAGCACTTCTTTACCTAGCTCTTCGTCATTTGAGGCTTTTAGGCCAGATTTTATACCGTCGATGAGCTCTTTCTTAAGGCGTTTAAAGTCATCTTCTCTAAAGCCAGGATTTAGTAACTGCTCACTAACCAGTGCATACCATTGTGTAGCGTTATCTTTATGGACACGCCCTTGTAGCGAAATCATTTCTTTATCTATCTGATAACCAAAGCTACCTGCCAATGGATAAAGTGCCTGTTTAATGTCGTTGTAGCTCTTCGCCTGTGAACCACCTTGAGCAAGCATGGCCGCAGTGAGTGCAGCTACGCCTTTTTGACCTTTAGGATCAGCCGCAGCACCGGTATGGAATAACCAGTTAATATCAATCAATGGCGAACTATTGGTTTTATCTAGCACTTTAAAATGACGCTGTTGCACAGTTTGCTTGCTAGCAACGAGAGTGTTTAAGTCCACTTCTTGTTCAAAACCAGCCACTTTATCCAGTGCAGACATAGTCACAGTAGTACGACCACTGTCTACAAAATACTTATTAGCAATGTCTTTAATATCTTGCGCGGTGATGCTATCTGCCGTTGCATATAACTGATTGACGACTTCTGGATCGCGCTCAAAATGCATATAACTGGCAAGGGTTGAACCTATAGCTTGTGATGAGTCTAGGCCGTTAATAAAGCTGTATTTAAGATTGGATTTTAAATCAGCTAGCTTTTGGCTATCAACCAACTCAGTGCGAGCTTTTGCGTAGGTGCTATTAATTGCATCACGAGCAACCGCTAAATCAGCCTCATTTTCAACTTTCACAAAAACATGTAATAAGCCGGGATCTTTGGTATCAGGGTTATAGCTAAACATTTGGCTAGCAATTTGTTTATCAACCACTAACTCTTGGTAAAGCTCTGAGTTGGTTGAAAAATAAAGCTGTGACAGTAAATCAAGCGCGGCTCTGTCTTTTTGTTTTGGCTGCCAGGCTGTGCCTTTATAAGATACTAATAACCAATGCCCTGGTAAGCCTTCGTTTTGCTCATGTATATATTTCGCCGCTTGCTGTTTTGGTTCGGTTGGAATATCAGCAACGAAATCGCCTTTTTGCCATTGGCCCCAGTGTTTTTTAACCATAGCCATAGTTTCAGCTGGATCAACATCGCCTACAATCACTAATGACACATATTCAGGTTTATAAAACTTAGCAAAAAACTCTTTACCGTATGCCATTTGATCCGGCATGGCTTCAATATCTGCAAAAAAGCCCATGGTGGTATGTTTATAAGTATGTTTTTCGAATGCTTCATTACGTACTGCAGAAAGTAACTTACGAACCGGGCTGGCATTATTTTTAAGGTATTCGCCTTTAACTGTTAATGCTTCGGTACGAAATTGCTCTTCTGAATAAGTCAGGTTTTGAAAAATATCCGCTTCAATTTCAAGTACTTTATCAAGATGTTGCTTTGAAAAGTTTAAGTGATAGTTAGTGTAATCATTGGTTGTATAAGCGCGATTATCAACCCCAGAATTTTTTAGAATATCAGAATACACATCTTGCGGATATTTTTCAGAACCTTTAAACATCATGTGTTCAAAAAAGTGTGAAAAACCGGTTTTACCTGCTTCGACTTCATTACGAGAACCGACAGACACTGGAATTTGTAGTGATACCACATCAGGGTAATCAGTTTTCACCACCATAACGCGTAAACCGTTATCAAGCTCTTCTAATAAATAATCTTGTGAGAACACCCGATCATTACTACTGGCAACCGTTGACTGTTCAATCTCAACCTCTTTGACCATGTTTGAGCCGCTGTTATTTGCACAGCCGCTCAGTGCAAGCGTTACCGCAAGGCTCGTTGCTAATAATTTAAATTTCATTGCTATCCCTTGTTAGTTGAATAAATTTCTTGTTTTTAGTCATCCGATTATGCAACAAAGCAAGTCAATATAAGACCCCTGAGGTAATAAATTATGTAAACAGTTGTGTAACACAGAACTCTTCATTCAGAGCAACATGAATAAAACTCACCTTCGTTGAAAAAGTTTCACTAAAAAAAATCTATCTAGACGTCTAAATGGCTGCTATATTATTTGCCATAGATACTAACTTAGCTGGAATGAGGATTATGGCTTTATCACTACAAGAGAAAATTGAAGACACCAATCAGGGTGTGTACTTAATTGGTACCACCCCACCACGTATTGGTACTGATAAAGCGCAGCTTGAAATTATCGCCCAAAAGCTCTTAGCTCGTTTGCATGAAATTGAATACGATGGCGTGATTATTTATGACATTCAAGATGAAAGTAGTCGCACTGAGATGCCTCGCCCTTTTCCGTTCAAGCAAACAGTAGATCCTCGAGAATACAGTAACTTACTACGTAATTTATCGCATCAAGAAGTGATCACTTATAAAAGTGTTGCACAGCGCGGTGTGGCCGAATTTAAACAGTGGTTAAGCGAAACTAAAAACCAGTTTAATTTAAAAAACCTAGTATTAGTCGGTAGTCCATCATCTGACGGGGATATTAAATTAAGCCTGCCTGATGCTTATAAAGTCTTAAGCGAACAGCCTCAAGACTTCTTTTTAGGAGGCGTTACCATTGCCGAGCGCCACGCAAGTAAACGTAATGAACATGAACGCTTACTTGAAAAAACCACGCAAGGCTGTAAATTTTTTATCTCACAAGCTGTGTATAACGCGCAAGCAACCGTGGATTTGATCACCAGTTATGCGCGCAGCTGTAAAGCTCAAGGTATCGAACCTAAACGTATTATTCTAACCTTTACACCCTGCGGCAGTGAAAAAACCTTAGAGTTTATGCAATGGTTAGGAATTTCCGTACCTGATGCAACTAAATGGCGGATGCTTGATTCGCAAAACCCACTGAGTGAATCTGTACGTATTTGCCGTGAAAACTTAGATTTAATACTAAGAAGTTGCGCGCATTTAGACGTGCCACTGGGGTTAAATATTGAAAGTTTAACCAACCGTAAAGAAGAAATTGATGCATCAATTAATCTTTACCGCTTATTAAAAGCGACAATGGAATTAAATCTTGCTGAAAAACAGATTGCTTAATAGAGTTAAACTTGAGCCTGCCCATTATTTTTAAGTGAACTAGTGTTCATGATTGTTGTTTTTTAGGTAATTTTAAGTATTCTTGTATGCTAATTAGGTAATACTATTAAAAGGAATTTTAAATGCCATTAAATCCACAGGTGAAATAAGAAGTAATTAAAAACATTATAAAATATGAGAAAAAATTAATCACTTTTATCTAGACTCTCAGGGCTATGTAACCACAGGCGTAGGTCATATGATAAAAAACAAACAAGCTGCAACCCTGCTCCCAATGAATAAAGTAGTTAACAATCAACCGGGTCCTCCTGCAACTCCTCTAGAAAAGCAAAAAGAATTTGAAACAATAGCTAAACAAAAAAGAAATTATAAAGCTGAATGGTATAAGCAATTTACTACACTCATAATTAAAGATGTAGAAATTACACGCCAACTAGACAAACATATGGATTCTTTTTACAGAGAGCTTTCTACTCTATATAAAAAGTCTAATGGTTATTATGATGATTTTGATAAATTAGACAAAAATATACAAGTCGCATTATTTGATATGATTTTTAATACCAATCTGCCAAATTATGTGATCTAATTAGCACACTGATACTTATCTACTTTTACTAAATTGAACTTAGAAAAATCCAAGCAACTTTTAGCTTTATCACGTAAAGAGCCTAATGCGAGA
>NZ_JACJEY010000066.1:0-22540 GCF_014164295.1 Pseudoalteromonas sp. SG43-7 | reverse complement strand
AGCTCTGTTGTTTTTAAGCGATTCATAAGATCACAAAACACCATGAATGTTCCCTCGCTTCCCACATTTTTTAATACTATTAGTTCATTGATATATAAAGGCTAATTCTGGGGATACTTTAGGGTATTATCGATGTTATTTATATTGGCTTATTTGGAACTGTTGCCGGCTATCTTCTGTGGCTTAATGGCATACGCCAACTTGGCTCAGCGAATGCGTCGTTATTTTTTAACTTCGTTCCGGTATTTGCCATGTTAACAGCATTTTTGATGGGCCAACCAATTACAGAACTACAATTAATTGGCATTATTGTTGTGATCATCGGCTTATTAATGCCACGAATTGTTACCCCAAAACGCATTCCTGAACCTTGTAAATAACAAGTAATACAGCACCAGCTCATGATATAGCGATGAGTTACCTGCAACTCTATCGCTATTTAACCGCGTATTATTTTAGGATCAACAGGTAAGTGTGGCAGTTACTCTTTAAATAGAAAGAGTTACAATAATGCATTAGCAGCACACATAAACACCAAAGAGCAAAAAAATGAAAAATAACGACACCTTTAAAACTATCGCCACCTTAATTTTTAAGCAGCTTTATAAGCAGTTTCCAACACCAGTCAATTTAGATCCGAAAGCTATTATAGAAAGTGCATCAGCAGAGCAAATCGAATCAGTTAAAGGCACAATTGCGTTTCTTAACTACGAAGGCTATATTTTTGCTACCCCAAGCGCGACTTTTTTATTAACTGAAAAAGGCTTTGATCACGCTTTATGTCCAAAGTTTTAAATATTAAATCAAGACGTTAGCCTATAGTTTACTAAAGCTAATCACATAAAAAAGCCCTAGTTGACTAGGGCTATTAAATACAATTTACTGTTCTACTTTGTTTTTTTATCTTTATCTAAACGCTTTTGTAAGCTCAATGCTGCATCCGCTGCAAGTATGCGCATAAACTCAGAGCCATTGCTTTGCTCGCCCTGCCCGGCACCTATTACAATTTCAGGCACTAAACGACTATTACCTAAACTGGTGAATAAAGCAGTTTGAATTTTAACTTCAGCTTTTAGTGTTTCATCAAACACATACTTAGGATCAAGGGCTGCCGATTTAGCTCGTTGACGCGCTTCGGCAAGTACATCCATCCCCATCGCTTCTAAGCGCTGCTGTTTTAAGATCTCTGCTTGCTCTTTAGCCAATTCAGCTTTCACCGCTACGCGTTGCTGCGCAGAAATAATTGCATTCGCTTTTACTCGTTCAGCATCAATTTGTTCTTTGATTTTTAACTTTTCTGATTCTGCGCGCTGTTTAGCAATCGCTTGTTCACCTAGAGCAACTTCAGTACGGGCTTGTTGTTCAGCTTTTTTTAAATTCTGTCTTGCTAAAGCTTCATCAGCAGCCGCTTGCTTTTGTGCCTCAAGTCTTGCATTAACCTTACTTTCGTAGTCAATATCAATAATACTGGCGTCAACCACTGTAATACCATACGCACCTAAAATAGGCGCATTACGTAATGCATTACCTTCTGAATCCTTTTTGATATTGATCGTGACACGTTGCTGTTTACTCAAATTATTTAACTCATCCGTTTTATCACGTTCACCGCTACTAATAATTTGTTCAGTCACAAAAATACCATTAGTAAGTTGATCTGCAAAATCTTGGCTTAATTGACCATTACCACCAGAATAATGCTGCTCTACAGACATCATCCGCGCAGATGCCTTTACATTTTCAGTGGTAGCGCGCATTAATAAGTTTGAGATCAAGGTTTCTTGCGAACCAAACTCTTCATGGATCTTAAGTAATCCACGTAAAGAACCAGATTCACCAGCAGGCACATTACCAGGTAACCTAAATCGCGACACCCCTCTTGCACCGCCTGTTGTTGTATCTAAAAATCGAATCGGAATTAGAGGCACAATGGCGCTTGCTGTAGCACTACTGTCGCCAGTAAAGTTAATTGAAATAACTTTTTTATAAGCAGATGTAGAACCAAAAGCTTTTAAATAAGGTCCAGCCTGATCGATAACAGTTAAGTTACCCGTAAATGCCGATTGATGAACTAAACGTTCATCAGCTTCATTCCATGAAATAACTTGCGACATAAGCGTAGCAATTACAGCTAATACTATAAAAATAGCACTCACTAAAATCACATTACGACGACCAAATCGACTTATAAAAGAACTTTTATTGCCTTGAGGGGCTACAGCTTGCTGACTATCCATTTTTATTACTCTCCATATCTAATTTTTTCTTAACAAAGTAAATAATTTCTTGCTCACTTAGTTGCCCGCAAAAACTACCAGAGCGATGCAACTCGATGAAAGTTGTTAAAATATCTTCTTTGCTTTTAAGCACTTCATTTTCGGTTTCTTGGGTTTTATTCTTTTCTGTTAGCTGGGTAATTAACTCATCTACAATCGTGTCTTTATCAAATAACACATTGTATTCTTTAGATTTATTAATCCTATTTTTATGCATATTACTGTAAATTATATACAAAGCAGCGCACAAAATAATGATGAGTATCGTTATCCCAATAAGGTAAAAAATCATAAAATCTACTTATATTGTTTTAATATTGGGGGGTTGGTAATAAGTGTAAAAATGGTTTACACCTGTTAAGCCGAGTATTATACAAGGTAACAGGAACAAAATGCAGGTTTTAAAATACCAAAAAGAAATATAATTTCTCTAATTGTATAAGTAATAACATATAAGTGAGTTTTACGGTTGGCTCAGAAGAGAAACACTTTAAAAAACAAAAAACCACGTTGGCTTAGCCTAACGTGGTTTTGTCTTTAATCGTTTATAAAAACAATTATAAAGAAAGGTATTCTTTAGCGCGCGTCAGGTTATGAGACACCATTTCGCTATCCGCGATTTGTGCAGCTTCGTATAAATCAGAAAGACCAGCCGTATCATTTTTTGCCAACATGCGGGACACGCCACGGTTGCTTAATGCAAATGATGTTAGCTCGCGAACTTTCATACGTGGACCATTACTTTGCTTTAGCAATGCAATTGCTTTGGTACAAATTTCATCTGCTTGTGCATAATTTTTTGATTTCACATTTAATGCGCAGTTATTAAATGATTGTTCAACTGGCTGAGACGCTGCCGCATTATCAATAATCATTAATTTGTAATCACTTTGATCAGCCATAACAGCCGCTGAGCAAGTAAATAATGAGCCAAGTGCGATGGTTTTGATTAGTGAACGTTTCATGATTATATTCCTATTTGGTTTGAGTCGTGTCATGTCGTCTGGGTTGCCGACAACTGAACTTTAGAGTGTAGGCTCAATTTCGACAAACGATAAAACTAAACCCGATAGGTGAAGAAAATTAACTTATAGACTTTAGTCTAATAAACGAACTGATATTCTATTTATTAACGGCATTAAATTGTTCATATACGCCTGACAATGAAATATTACTGGACTTGTACGTAATCGCTATTAGTATTGAATATAAGATAAGTTATGGACTTTATATATTTAGTTTAAGCAACTTAATTATAAAATTTCTTTTTAAGTTGTAATTATGGGATCCAAGTTCAGTGATGGTGATTTTTTTAGAGCCTGAAGCCAAGTTCATCCACGGTTCGTATGTAGTAGCCCGCCTAGATGACGACAACCAAGCCACATTTAAACAGCTCATTATCGAAAGTGGACACAAATTCTTAAAAGCCGCCAACCCCAACTGGCCCGAGCAACTAATACCAATTAATGGTAATTGTACACTGGTAGGTAAGGTAATCTTTACGGGTAAGTCTTTGTAGAGTCAGGATGACTAACATGCAAAATACAAATATTTTTAATATATTCATCTGTTTACTATTAATATTAATAGGAGCAATTATAGATGAAGTACCGTCAATACTTTCAGGAGGCTATTCAGCTTTACTAGATATCATCAATACGCATCTTAAACCTTTCTTTTTTATACTAGCTACTTATTTAACTATTCGTTTAGGGCTTAAAAAGTTTGGTAATGAAGTTCTCGCAACTTGCACTATAACTTCCGAATACTTCAAACCTGATTACATTAGCTCAGTGGTTTTAACTAACTGCAAAGACAAACCGTTAGTTATTAAAAGTATATTGGCGGAGTTTAAGGATAATAGTCACATAGAACTAATTAAATTCAAAGAACCATTGGTTATATCTGCTCACTCATCAAACAAAGTAAAAATACCTCCATACAGTAAATTATCTTTAAATGGCTGTGAATACACTCCAGATCTTTTAGATATTACGATAATTCTGAAAAGTGACTCCGAATATATCAAATGCAAAGAGCCTAATATTAAGAAAAGCCTTTCATCAGTCCAAATAACAAAATCAAACAGAAAATTTAATGGCTTCATTTATAATGAATCTCTTAAATATGCACTTCTCTATTCTGAAAATGACAAGGCTTACACCGCTTTTATTGCAGCTAACGGTTTTTTAGGCAATGAATGGGACTATGGACAATGCTTAATTGCAAAAAATGGTGGGGCTACTATTAATAATATAAGACAAATGTTAAAAGATAATGCTATAAATGAGTGGGTTCTGTATGACCCAAACAAAGATAACGGAGGAAGAGTTATTGCCTCCGGTAATAATGAGTAGAGAAACAAGCACATTTAAACAGCTCATAATTGAAAGCGACCAAAAGTTTTTAAAAGCCACCAACCACAACTGACCAGAGCAACTAATCCCAATTAATGGTAATTGCACGTTGGTTGGAAAAGTCATATTTACTGGTAAGTCGCTTTAAAACGATTAATAACAACAAATTAAGGGAATAATTATGTTTTTTCAAAAAGACGATAACAAAGCGATTATGAGAAGCTTTCTAAATCTTAAACTTTTAGAAGAGCGTGAAAATAAATTCTTTGAAAGTGACATAGCTGATGCCAATTTTGATTTGCTTAAAACTTCAGCAAGCATCATCAGCAACACATTCAATTACCCGGCCGCTTGGGACAATTATACAAAACTAAATATCGCCCTTTATGGCGAACAGTTTCTTGATTGCATCAAAAATGTTACGAATACTCCCATTAACAATGATCATTTATCCCCTCATATTCAAAAACTTTACTTAAATTCATTAAGGTTTTTCTTTGAAATAGACTTTATGTTCAAGGAAGGTGAAGATGAGCATGAAGCATTTAAAGAATCGTTTTCTGGAATTAAAATAAAAAAAGAAGCTATTAGCAATACTGTAAATGAATTTTTCGATCATGACTTTAAATTAGAGTTACTTTACATCATTAATTCAACCCCACTATTAATTACAAAAAATTTATTCCACTCCGAACAAATTAAACTTTTTCTACATTTGACGAGAAGAGATTTACTGCAGAAGAAACATTAAATAATATTGCTAGCTCAAAAGATGAAATTACAAATAAAATATCTGATTTTCAAACTGAATTAGAACAAAAAGAACAAACAGTTAAAAATTTACAAGCCACATTAGATAAGCAAGAGAATGCTTTTAACTTTGTTGGATTATACAAAGGCTTTAATGAGCTAGCAAAGCGGAAACATAAGGAAGCAATTAATACTTTCTTTTTCCTTATCGTATTAGCATTTTCATTAATTGCATTTCCTTTATCCGCTATGATTTCTATATATAACCCTAACGATATTAGTCAGAACCCTGCAATTTCTACACACCTACTAAACTTATTACCTCTTATTTCGTTAGAGATAATCTTGCTCTACTTTTTCAGAGTTGTGCTACACAACTATAAATCAATAAAAGCTCAAGTTCTTCAGATAGAACTTAGACAAACTCTTTGTCAATTTATTCAAAACTATGCTGATTACTCTAAAGAAATTAAAAAAGGTGATCCTACCGCTTTAGAAAAATTTGAGAGCTTGATATTTAGCGGTATTATCAGTGATGCTGAGAATTTACCAAGTACATTCGATGGAATGGATCAAATAGGTAAATTACTTAGTTCGCTAAAAGGAAAGGGATAACATGAAAAAGCTCATTATAGGAATTTGTATAGCTGCTGCAGTAGCTGCTTTAATCGCTATTGGTGCCTTCGCTTCTCATTTTGGATTAGGTTTTGCATTTAATATTGGTAATTGGGGTGCCGTTGGTGACTTTTTTGGTGGTGTACTAAACCCCACGTTCTCCCTACTCAGCTTAATTTTAATTGCCTATACGTTAATGCAAAATAAAAAGGCACTAGAGCAAAGTGAAAAAGCAATCGAGCAAGGCACCAAAGCAATCGAGCAAAATGAAAAAGCACTTCAAGTAAGCAATGAAGAACTTAGACTAACTCGTGACGAACTTGCCAACTCATCTGATGCATTAAAAGAGCAAGCTAGCTTATTGGCAGTACAGAGCTTTGAAACAACTTTTTTTAATATGTTGGAGTTGCATAATAAACTTTTAAGTAACATTTTTTATGACCGCCGTGACTTTAGTGAAGAAATAAGAAATGAGCTTAAAATTGATTTCATTGACGATGGGCATGGTAATGCCAAAAATGGCTTGGACTCATTAAATCGATTATTATATGCAATGAATAGCGCACACTCTAGGGCAGGTTTTAAAGTCCCTATTAGCTATATTTTTACTACATTTTATAAATACGAAAATAAAGTTTTTGGAAGTTACTGTAGAAATTTATATCAAATTTTAAAGCTAATAAAATTTGGTATAAAAGGGTTTTCTGAGCAAAAAAAATATAGCAATATCCTCCGCTCTCAACTATCAAACCAAGAGCTAACTTTGTTAATGGTCAATTGTACTAACGCTCAAGTAGATGAAGGGCAATTCAAAGAGCTCATTATTTACTTTGAATTATTTGAACACTTAGATTTTATCCACGTTATACCGTCAGATAAAAGCCCTTCATTCTTTCGAATAAAAAACCCAACTATAAATATCAGTTCAGAAATAATTGATGCCTATATCAAGTTAAATGACGGCGGTAAATTACTAAAGTCAGCATTTGGCCAAAATGCCATCTTCTTTCAATATTGTGAAGGTAAAGGATATATTTAATAAAGAAGCCCGCAAGCGCGGGCTATTTGGTCATAGGCCTTTTTCTATTTGTTTTTTTGCATAATATTCAAATGCTTTAACCTGCATTTCTTTCCAAGAATCATAGTCTGTATTTTGATTTATAAAACTATCCCACTCATCATCTGGCATTGCTTCAAAATCTTCAGCAGTTTCGACAGTAAAAGGGCTACTACTTAATAGTTTATCGAAGCTTTTGTATTTAGAGTACTTAGAAACGAAATTGTCACTCATCAATTCATATAACCCTATTGATTTTTTATTACCTAATTCCTCTAAGTTTTTAGATAGTTTTTTCAATCCGCTCATATCTGTTTTTGTAGACATGAAAACTCCCTTTTATTTTTGATTAGGAGTCTAGCTTAGTTAACGATATGAATTTATCAAATTTATTCACGAAAAAACCCGCTATTAGCGGGCTTGTTTATTAAACTCTGTTGATTGCTCTATCAGCTCATCAATGCTACTGGGTATTGCCCCTTTTGATAGCATTCTTTTAAAAACTTCATAAACATCTGTTTTGCTTCCATCTTTGCGAAGCGTTGACTGGTCATTAAACCAAGCTAGAACTATTGCTTTATTTGTACTCGAAAACTTAAAAAAAAGTCTATATCGATTAGGCATACCTTTTTTAGCTCTGCGCCAATCTCGGTTACTTTTACCTAACGTGTTGCCCAGTACAAAGTCTGGTGCTTGAGGGTCTATAAATATTCTGTTTTCTATGCAGTCAGTTACGCACTCAAATAATTTATAGATTGCAGATTCATAAAAGTGCTCTGGGTCTTTTTCAGCTTCGCGTTCGACCTGATTTAATACTTCCGTGTATCTTTGTTCGAATACGGTATGCCAATATTTTTCCCAGTGCATTTACATCTCTATTAATTCGTTATTTTGACGTGCAACGAGTGCCTTGTGCTTGATTGCTGCGATACGATCAAATACAGAGTCAGGAATTTTTTTTACATTTCCTGCTTCAATGTCTGCATCAAGTAAATTTAAGAACTGCTCTGTTGCTGCATTCTCTTTTTTTACTTCGCTTAATTGGATAACTTTATTTTTCATTACAGCCCCATTCTTAGCTATAAATAAAAGCCATTTTAGTTTAATAAAAAGCCTATTAATTACATTGTTGGGAGCCCATTAACTGTACCCACAACCAAATTTCTGGGTGTCATTAACTGTACCCACAACCAAATAGTAGCATATTGGCTCACAAAACAGCAAGAGACACTAGGAGACTACAATAGACAACAGTGATAACTGTAGATAACAAAGGTCAGTTTTATGATGCCATTCAATGTTTGATAACCTATGTATTTACACAGCTAATTTTATTCTTCTTTATATAAGTTTAAATCAATGGCTGATGTACTGGTCTCGAATGAAAACTCTTCGTTATATAAGGATTTATATTTAATTTTCACCCTGCAATTAGTAACAATTAGATTAATTATCTTTTTAAACCTATCCGCTGGTATGTCACTTAATCCATCAGAAACTACTGTTAAGTCTATCAATTTAAATATTTCATCATTTGACATGCCGAAATCACTGCCAAGATTAGTTATTTTAAAATGATCTTTATGCTTAATGTATGGCTTTACTTTACCCCTTAACTCTTCATCTGTTATTTCTAGTCCTGCCCAGAAGAACTTAAATGTTTTAACTTTAGCAACTCCATGACCTTTATTACGGATTGAATATGTAAAGCATTTATCACCTTCATCCATAAAATCATAAATTAATGGTTGAACTGATAGCTTGTTATGCTTTCTGCTAATCCAAGCTTGGTGTACCGCAACAAAAAATGCTAAACACGCGATTAACGTACTCCAATCAAAAACAAACTTGATGATTTCTTTGCTTTCTTCCATTTTAATTTTACCCTTTTTTGTTAAGTGATTCTAAGATAGCACTATCAATCAGCTGGCAATAAAGCTCATACCCTTCTGCTTGCTCTTTTATCCAATCGTGTTTGTTGTATACGGCCATTACTCCGCGCATTGTATGACCTAGCATTTTTTCGGTTACGTGTGGTGCAACACCATTTTCGCTTAGTAAGGTTGAAATGGAACGGCGGGCATCGTGAGGTAGGAACTTAGGCGTTTTATATTTTTCAAACAGGTGATCCCACATTCGACAGCAATAGCGGTTAATGCTGTGGGTAGTCATTGGTTTGTTTGGTTTACTGCCCGGTATTAAGTACCCGCTGCGGCCATACACCATGGCAAGGGTGTCTAAGATATTTTTCATTTTGGTTGATATTGGCCGGCGGATTGCTTTATTTGTTTTTGAATTTTCAGGTGGTACTGTCCAAATGTTGTTTTCAAAATCAAAATGTTCCCACTTAGCTAAACGAACCTCTGATTGCCGTGCACCCGTTATATAAATTAGCTGCAAACATGCTTTGGTTGCTGGCGTTGCTTTTGAGCTTTCGATTTGAATCCATAGTTTTGCAATTTCGTCAAAGCGCATTACTCGCTGGCCTACCGATGATTGCTCGCCTACATCATTTACTTTTAGTGTTAGTACGGGGTTAAATGGTTTTACATCACCGCGCTTTTCAGCCCAGCCGATTATAGATTTTATGCGTACTAATATTGTGCCGGCAGTTTTTGCACTACCCTGCGCTTTTACATCATCAAAATATTTTATCCAATCTTTAATGGTCATTAAATCAAGTGGCTTGGCTTCATCATTTAAAAATGGCAAAACCCATTTGCTGACTTGATGTGTATAAAGTATTTGTGTTTTTTCTTTTAGGTCCGGTACTTTTTTTTCAACCCAATCGGCTGCAACCTTTGCCATTGTAGGTAAACCTTTAGCTTCATTGCGCATAAGTTTTAACTCTATGCGTGGATCTTTTCCTTGGCTGAGCCAGTTTTGAAAGTGAGGTATGTAGTCTTGTGCTTGTTTAATGGTTAAACCAGGATAACGGCCAAGCGAGATAATGGCCTGTTTACCATCAACACGGCAACGGTATTGCCATGTAATTGTGCCTTTAGCTGATACCCTTACACTTAAACTATCTCTGTGCGATAATACGCAAGGTATTTGATTTTTATCTAGCAGCTTTCTTAATTTGGTGTCGCTGATCGCCATTTAATTTTTTATACACAGTTAGCAAAAAATTTATACACGATACTATACACACAATGCGCAGATTGCAACATACTCGAAAATACAAGAACAAATGAAAGCGCAGTAAAAACCCGCATAAATAAAGGGCTAAGAGACAGAATGAGCGAACCAACATATTACGAAAACCAACCTACGATATACTGGCACGATTATGAGACCTGGGGGGCGAGTCCGCAAAAGGATAAGCCGAGCCAGTTTGCGGGTGTTCGTACTGATCTTGATTTAAACATTATTGGTGAGCCGTTGATTGAATATTGCAAACCTGTGGCTGATTATTTACCGCACCCTGAGGCATGTTTGATCACCGGTATTACTCCGCAAGTGGCGATGCAAAAAGGTTTAGTTGAGGCTGACTTTATTGCCAAAATTCATGCTGAGTTTAGTGTGCCGAATACCTGCGTGGCCGGTTATAACAGCATTCGTTTTGATGATGAAGTAAGCCGTTACAGCTTTTATCGTAACTTTTACGACCCTTACGAACGCGAATACAAAAACAATAACAGCCGCTGGGATATTATAGATTTAGTGCGTGCTTGTTATGCGCTGCGCCCTGAAGGTATTGAATGGCCGTTAAAAGAAGATGGCAGCCCAAGCTTTAAGTTGGAACATTTAACGGTTGCTAACGGCATTGAACACGCTGCGGCGCACGATGCACTAAGCGATGTAACCGCGACGATTGCTTTGGCTAAACTAATAAAAGAAAAACAGCCTAAACTGTATAACTTCTTTTTTAGTTTGCGCGGTAAAAAAGCCCTAGCTGAGTTAGTTGATGTATTTAATATGACACCGCTGGTGCATACTTCATCACGTATTCCTGCGACCCAAGGCTGTACCAGTTGGATTGCGCCAATGAGCTTTCATCCGACTAATAAAAATGCAGTAGTGTGTTTTAACTTAACCGAAGATCCACAGGTATTACTCGATTTATCAATTGAAGAATTGCGCACCCGCCTTTATACCAAGCGCAGTGAGCTTGCCGATGATGAACTGCCTGTTGGTTTAAAACTGGTACATTTAAATAAATGCCCTATTTTAGCGCCGGCTAAAACCTTATTACCTGAAAACGCCGCCCGCTTAGGCATTGACCGCGAGCAGTGTTTAAAAAATCTTGCGATTTTAAAAGCCAACCCAAGTCTTCGCGATAAAGTCACTGAAGTATTTAACGATAAGCCCGATTACGGTAAAACCACCAATACTGATTACATGTTATACGACGGCTTCACCAGTCATGCTGATAAAGCTAAATTTGCCATTATCCGTGATGCCAGCCCTGAGCAATTAGCGGGTATGAAGTTGGATTTTGAAGATAAAAAGTTTGATAACTTATTGTTTAAATACCGTGCCCGTAACTGGCCGCAATCACTTAATCAAGATGAACTTGATCAGTGGCGTCAATATTGCCAAAACAAATTAATGCATGGTGAAGATCAACCATCGATCAGCGCGCAAGATTTTATGGTTACACTAGAAAATCTCGCCCATGAACATGACGATAATGAAAAAAATCTGACTATTCTAAAAGCGCTTTATAACTACGCGCAAAGTATGTAGTTTGCAGAGATTTAAAGCCGCGAGAAAAGTTTTCGCGGCTTTTTACTTTAAAATTCAAACTCTAGGGCAAGGCGAAAACTATGATCTTTACCTTGTTGGCTCAGCTCTGTCACAAATCCTGCTTCCCACTTTAGTTGTCGCTTCGCTGAAAATCGATGCAGGCCAATAAAACCAGGGCCAATACCAAAGAAGTCTTCTCCGGCGTATAGCTCTAATGCAGGCTGAAACTCAGAGCGAAAACGATAGCGATACTGCGCGCGAAACTCAGTTTCCCATTCGTTTTTAATATCACCGCCCCACTCGTAGACTAAAAATGCATTCATGGTGAGGCTAGTCCGACCAAATTCTTTTTCCCATAAAAAGCCAGTTGTGGCTTCATAACTATCTTTGCCTTCTTGCTTTTCAAGTTCAAATAAGGCGCCCCAATCAGCCCACAGCCGCCCTTGCTCCACCAACTGCCAACGCAGTTCTAGTTCGTAGGCTGAGAAGCCAAAGTTACCGTCGTCATCACGTTCTCCAACCGCATAACCTTCCAAACTCATAGTGTCGTTAAACGAGCCACCTAAGCCAATTCGTTGGGCTAAAATATTGCCCTTATCTGTTTGATGAGAGATCAAACGCCATTCAAATTCGCGCTCAAATGGTAGTACGTAAGGGTGGTAAACTTTATCTACGACTATTCCATCGGCTCGCACATTAAACGATGCCATGAACAAAAGCGAAGTTAAGCACCACGCGAGAATAAATCTCATGATGGCTCCTTTTGAGAAAATTGCCGAGTAAATACTATACTGGTGCCAATAAAGGCTAAAACCGCCACTAGATAAAGCCATAATGCAGTTTTGCTTGGCGTTGCTTCATAGCCGACTAAGGCTTTGAGTACACGGCCTAACTCTGAGTTTTCGACTAGCACTGCACGCCAATCAAAGTAGTTGGACGTAATATTGATCAAGTCAATTTGGCTGGCCAGATCTAATACTATCAGTAATTTTGCCGAGGCATTAAAAGCCAAAAACAACATCAGTGGATACACACCAAATCGTGCTCTAACACTATGCAGTAAAAATAATAGCAACACACCAAAACTACCACAGATCCCTATTCCCAAAGATGTCCCTATAAGCAAAGGTTTTGCTGTATCGGTGTTATGCCAAAAACCAACCAGATAAATAAAATAGTGACTCAAATACAGCGCCATAACCGCAACTATTGCAAGCAATGCGAATATACGCTGCTGTTTACAACTTATTAGTGATGCAATATACACAATGACACATAACAGCATTTGACTAAACTCAAGGCCGCGATGATCAAATAACTGGCTCAACCAAGCGGCACTTTGTACATAAATAATACTACAAAGCAGCCCAACAAAAGCGGTCACTATCAGCACACGCTGGTTTAGCTTTAGCAATGACTGTAACAGCACGAGTAAAATCACGACTGGTAACAGCTGATTTATACTCATCAATAAACTAGTTATCAGCATCAGTCTTTCCTTCTACTAATACTGCACCACGGGCTGTGTTAGGTGAAAACTCGCCAAAAAACTCATAACGCCCAGGGCTCAGTGGCCCGATATAAATCACACTACTACGATTAGGATACAGCACTTTTTCTCGATTTAAATCAAAACTGTCAAACTCTTCTGGCGTACTATCTTGATTTTCAATTAAAAGTTTTAGTTTAGTATTGGCCGGAACAATGATCTCCGCGGGATAAAAAAGGTGATCTTTTAAAATTAATTTATATTCTTTAGCAAAACACGAAAATGGTAATAAGCTAAATAGCAGCAGGCTGATAAACCCTAACCAGTTATTCACTCTCTGCTCCTTGCATAAATTCTACTCGTACTTGTAAGCCGCCTAATTCACTGTCGGCTAAAGAAATACTTGCATCATAAATTGTTACTATATGTTCAACTATCGCCATACCTAATCCGGCACCTTGCTCTCCAGAGGGGTGTTTATCACCTCCAACACGGTAAAAACGGTTAAAAATTCGTGCTTTATGGGCATCATCAATGCCAGGACCTGAGTCATCAATCTGCCAACCATACGCATCTTGCTGATTGCTTAAGCGGATCACTATATTGCCACCACTAGGCGTATATTTTATGGCGTTACTTAATAAATTACTAAATAAGGTTGCCAAGGTAAATTGGTCACCATTAATAACATAATCATCGCCTTCAATACTGATCATATGTTGTTTTGCATCAAGTCGTTCGTATAGCTGTGCAACCACTTGTTGACTGACCTCTAGCACTGAAATTGGGCTAAATTGTGCCTGCCATTGCTCTGGATAGGTGCGTCCCAAAATCAACATTTGCTCAACAATATTACTAAGTTTATCGATACCTTGCGCCATTGCATCAAGTTCCAAGCAACCATCACCTTGTGCGCGTAGATTATGAACATTTATTTTTAAACTACTTAGCGGGGTGCGTAATTCGTGGGCAGCATCTGAGGCAAAAAAGCGCTCTCTTAAGTAGGCACTTTCTACACGTTTAAACAGATCATTTAACCGTGAGATCACCGGTTTAATTTCGTATTCGCTCACTTGCCAATTAATGGCAGTAAAGTCATTGGCTTGTCGCGTTTTTAATAATGTTGAAAGGCGTGTTAAGGGCCTCAATCCTTGTTTGACAAATAGACTGATCAACACCGCAAGCAGTGGCACACTCCAAAGCAAAGGTGTCATTGCTGACAAAATCATGGTCTCACTAAGTTCATAACGTTTACTCAGCGGCTCAGCCACCAGCACTTGTTTTGTATGCATGGTTAATCTGAATACTCGCATCCGCTGTCCGGCTAAGTTTTCAACACTAAATCCATTCAGGCTTGGTTTTTGCGCCAGTTCAGCTAATGATTTAGACGCGCTAAGCAAATTGTTATCTTGCCAAATTTGAAACAGTAATCGAGTTAGATCACTTCTTAACACTGGCTTGTCGCTGTGTATAGGTTGCTCGATCAGTACATGAGCAATGGTTTGCAATTCGTTATCAAGTAGCAGCTCGGCCTGGCTCATACTTTCGCGGTAGCCTTTGCTGAATGCCAAAAAGCAAGTCAGGATCACCGTTGATAAAATAATCAGCGTTAATCTGCGTTTAATTGACACTAACGTTTACCTACCACATAACCTATGCCACGTAAGGTTTTAATTAGATCTTTAGGGAGCTTTTTACGTAGATGATGAATATGCACCTCAATAGTATTTGAACCTACTTCTTCGCCCCATTCATATAGTTTGCTCTCTAATTGTTGTTTGGACAATACGCGCCCTTGATTTTCAAAAAGCGCTTTTAGTAACATAAACTCTTTACGCGGCAGGTTTACCGGTTGCTGATCAAGTGTGACTGTAAAAGCGGAGGTATCCATTTCTACATTTGCTACATTAATAGTACTTGATTGCGCATGAGTTACGCGCCGACTAGCGACTCTTAAACGGGCAAATAATTCAGCAGGATCGAATGGCTTAGCTAAATAATCATCAGCACCTAAATCTAGCCCTTGTACTTTGTCGTCAATACTACCGCGTGCCGTTAAGATCACTACAGGTAAGTTAGGGCGATGCTTTTTGACGTGTTTTAATACATCAATGCCATCGCCATCAGGTAGTCCTAAATCAAGCACGAGTAATTCTATTTCATCATTTTCGAGCCATTGCATGGCTGATTTTATACTAGCACAGTGCTCGACACTGTAACCTTGTTGGCGAAGTGAACGACATAATCCTTCAGCCACTAACTTATCATCTTCAACCAGTAGTAAATGCATATTATCTCTTAAGTTTTTTATCTACTTTTGCCAACAACTGGGTGATCTCTTGCTGGCGGTATAAATCCGCTTTTGGTCTATCAGGGCGTGCAGGAGCCTGTTGAGCGGCAAGTAAATGTGTTTTTGCCTTTTTGTATTCCCTTTCGTCGTACAAAAATGCCGCGTATAAGTAATTACTATCGATACCGTTTGGATTAATAGCAAGCGCTTGGTTAAATAATTTATTCGCTTTGTCATCATCACCAAATCCAATTGGCCAACCCGGTACTTTACTATAAAGGGTCGCTAAACTGGTGTAAGCAGAGCCTGATAACGCATTGGCATCAATTTCTATGGCTTGCTCTAACTGTGCTTTAGCATCTTTTGCTAATCCTAATGCACCTAAGCCGCCTTTTGCCCCAGCATAACTAGATAGCACAATACCATACCAAATATGGCTTTGTGCCTGATCATCATAGGTCTTTGCAAACTCAGCGGCCTGCTCTGATAACTTTTCAAATGCATTGAGCTGCGCTTTATCTACTAATTCATAATTCACAGTTGCCCAACTTGTTTGCACCTGAGTTAATTCGCTAGCAAGATCGGCATGCGCTGCGCTGGTTAAAAATATCCCAGTTAACAAGCAGCTAGTATAAAGTAGTTTAATCATAGTCATTCACCTTTATCAATTTTATCTGCAAAAAAACTTTTAATTTTAGGAAGTTGTTTTGCAATTGCGTTATCTACTAAGGATGGAAAAGCACCATTTAGTTTGACAAATAAGCGTTCTGGAAAACCAATGTAACTGCGTGAATTTCCAGATTTCAATAATGAAATAAGCGCATCTGCCACTTTATCAGGTGGATCCATTGTATTGCCTAAAGCTTTATTCATCGCGCGTACTTGCACTGAATTGATATTTGTATCAGTTGCTCTAGGTGCTAAATATAATATTTTTACATCACAGTGACTGAGTTCGCGGGCCAGCGCTTCGGTCATTCCTCGTAAACCAAATTTACTTGCGCAATATAAGGTTTGATAAGGGTAACCAATACTACCAAACGATGATCCCACATTAACAATTGAGCCTTTTTTAGCTAAAATTTGTGGTAAAAATAGTTGGCATAACTTAATTGGCACCGACAGATTAACGATCAGTAAGTCATCTATTTGCTGCTCCGTCATTTCACTAAAACCTTGCATCACATTAATGCCAGCGTTATTGATAAGCATTGTTGCACCGCCAAGTGATTTAGCATGTTCAAGTAATTTTTGGCGAGTCTGTGCTGATGTTAAATCACCAATAAATATCTCACAGTCTTGGCCACACTTAACCTGTAATGCCTCTAGCTGTGCTTGTTGACGACCAACTAACAGTAAACGCCAGCCATGCTGAATCAACTTTAATGCCACGGCTTGACCAATTCCGCCTGTCGCACCTGTTAACACGCAAAGTGGACGGTTCATGCAGTTTGCTCCAAGTCGCTACTTACAAACTGTGGATCTGTATCTAATTCACGAAAAATATTGCCATATAACTTATAAAAACATTTAGCGGCATGCACAATCGCTTGTTGATCTGCAGGAAACTCTATTTTATTCATCAGATCTTCAAAAAACTTCACATGCTCAATATCCAAAGCCCCATGAGATGTTAAATAGCTAAATGCCTTGTTAGGTAATCCGGTCATATTGGCTATATTACTTGCCGCATTATCGGCTAACGCAATTGAAGTACCTTCGAGTACATGCACCATGCCAAAAAATGCCAATGGATTACCACGATTAATTGTATCGTAGGCATAAGCAACCATTAACTCGGTGGCAAATTTGGGAGCACTTTGACGTACTTGTTGTTTATCAAAACCACAGGCTGCAATATCATTGAGCACCCACTCTTGATGACCAATTTCTTCTTCTATATATTGTGCAACAGCCTCGCGGATCCACTCTTGTTCAGTCGATAATTTCGCGCCCACGGCCATCATTAATGGCACCGTATGTTTGACGTGATGATAGGCTTGAGCTAAAAATGAAGCATACTCAGTTGTGCTTACTTGCCCCTTGAATACTCGAGCAATGATCGGTGCAGCCAGTAAATACTCGCGTTCTGCTTGGGTTTGTGATTTTAATGTCTCGAAAAAATTGCTCATAATATTGCCTCACTGTACAGTGCTGTTAGTTGTGCATGATAATAGTTTGCTATTGCTTGGCGTTTAGGGCGGTTATTACTGGTTAATAATCCCCGCTCTGCAGTAAGTGGTTCAGCTAAGCGATGAAATGTTTTAATTTGGGCATATTCAGGTAATTGTGCGTTAATACCTCTACAATGCTCGGCTAATACCTCATCAGTCATATTTACTGATGCATAAATAAGTGCTACTAAATGCGCTTTACCTTCACCAAAGACAACAGCTTGTTGTACTTCACTGTTACTGAGTAGCAAAGATTCAGGCCACTCAGCGCTGATGTTGCGCCCAAAACTAGTAATAATTTGGTTTTTTAAACGCCCCTTAATAGTTAACCGACCTTGTTGTTGATCAACCAAATCACCGGTTGCATACCAACTCGTTTGATCATGGGGTTGTTGACCTAAATAGCCTAAAAATAAGGGTCCTTTAATAAATAGCTGCCCGTCTACCAGTTTGCTTTGCAAGTGATTTAACACCCGCCCTGCACACTCTATGTCATCATCATTTGGCGTATTTAAGCTCACCACTGATGAAGCTTCAGATAAACCATAACCTTGATAAACTGGTAACCCTAAACTACGCGCCACAGTGATCAATTCACTGCTGAGTACAGCGCCACCAACGGCAATAAATTTCAGGCTCTTTGGTACTGTCCATCCCTGCTTGGCAAACCAAACTAAACAGGTCAATAATTCTGGCACCAAAATAAGCGTATTCGGTTGCACACGATCAATGGCATTGATCAGTTGACTGGCATCATTTAATTTTGCCCCAGAGAAGCCTAATTCTGGCAGTGTCATAACATGCACTTCACCTGCGGCTAATAACGGTGCAAAAACCCCTGCAATGTTTTCAAGTAATACTGGCAAAGGTAATAAACACAGATGTTTTGGCTGTTTTATCGCTATTTTTTTATGCAATGAGGTCGCCACTTGTAATTGACTTTGTAAAGATAAACACACTCCCTTTGGCTCACCGGTAGAGCCTGAAGTAAACGTCACTTTTTGGGTATCTGTAAAAAATGTTGTAGGGCTCGACGCGCTTACTTTATAGATATAAAGCGGGTAGCGGGTTAACACGCTCAAGGTCGCAATACATTCTAACCCGTCAAGTTCACAGGGGGTGTCGCTGATAAAATGCGAAACGCCGCTTTTATTCACGCTATTAGTTAGCTGTTGTGGGCTAAAAAAGGTCGGCAGCGGAATGCTTACTTGTTGTAACTCAATCAATGCAAAGTCAACAATTAACCAAGCAGGCGTATTGTCCATTACAAACGCCACGGCTGACATATCAAGCGCTTTAAAGTCGATAATTAACTCTGCCACTGCTTGCATCAGCATCTGTTTACTGATCGGCTGCATTTGTTGGTCATGATGATCAACAATCACAGTATCAAGCGCTGCGTGTGGTAGTTTCGATAAAAACCCCATTATGCCTCCAATTGCGATGCTAATTGGCAACTCGCTTGATGATAGTGCTGTTTAATATTAAACAAATGAGGTGTGTTTATTACGCAATCATGAGCAGCCGCTAAATCTACCACACACAGTGTTGGTTTATTTTCATAATAAGTCCCCCAATCTGCTGGGTTATCAAGTGCCTGACTATTGGCTAATGCAATTTCAGTGCAATTAACTGAGAGCATTTTTAATAATGCTCTAACCTTTGCAGTGGCACAAAATACCAAACGTTTTGCGCCAATTTGATAAAGTGCTTCATTCATTAGTACAAAATGAGCGAGAGTCGCTTTGCGATTTGTTGAGCATAAATTACCAAGCTCGTAAATATCTTCCCTCGGTACATCAACAAAGTATTCAATCGGCTCTGGTAAGTATTGCTCGATAAAAAGTGATTGAGTCGCAACTCTAAGTCCCAGCGTGCAAGAATCAGCGGCAATACTTAATTGGCATAACACCGGCATAAACTGCTTAATATTGGCGCCGTAAGCGCTGGCAAAACTCGCTTTAACGACTTGCTCTAATTGCACACGAAATGGCATGTTTGCATTAGCACACACATAATCATGTGTGTTGGTAACAGGCAAGTTAGTAACTTGAAGTGATTGCATAGTGTTCGCTCTTTTTAGACTATGGGTAAAATCTAACGAGCAAAACTTAAATAAACCTTAAGAAAAATTAATTTTTATAAAAAAACCCAAACAATGTTTGGGTCAGTGATTACGTAACTGGAGATTTCAGGAATAATAAGCCACATCTACCCGCTAATTGCGGGCTTATGCAAGTAAATTTAAGACAGTTAGCGTTTAATTTACTTGCTGGAGATAGACTTATTATCCGACGCTCTGATTATCTATTTTTTATGTAACGCTTCGATGCGCGCCAATAAGCTTGATGTGTCAAAACGCCCACCACCAAGTGCTTGTACGTCAGCGTAGTACTGATCGACCGTCGCGGTCATTGGTAAAGTGGCACCATTATTTTTTGCTTCATCTAACGCAATACCTAAATCTTTACGCATCCAATCAACAGCAAAACCAAATTCGTACTCACCTGCCCACATGGTTTTGTAACGGTTTTCCATTTGCCATGAACCAGCCGCACCTTTTGCAATCGTCTCAATGACTTTTTCGCCATCAAGGCCTGCTTGTTTTGCAAAATGTAAGCCCTCGGCCAAGCCTTGCACTACACCAGCGATACAAATTTGATTAACCATCTTACACAACTGCCCAGAGCCAACCTCGCCAAGTAACTGGCTAAAACGGCTAAATGCCGCCATAACTGGTTGTACTTTTGCAAATACTGCTGAGTCGCCACCAGCCATGACTGTTAATACACCATTTTCAGCACCAGCTTGACCACCCGATACTGGCGCATCAATAAACGCAATATCTTTTAGTGCCGCATTAGCGGATACTTCGCGCGCAACTTCGGCTGAAGTCGTAGTGTGATCGACTAAAATAGTGCCTGCTTGCATACCTTTAATCACCCCGTCAGCACCATAAACGACTGAGCGTAAATCATCATCGTTACCTACACACATAAATACGATATCTGCATGTTCTGCGGCTTTTGCTGGCGTTAATGCCACCTGACCTGCGTATTTTTCTGCCCATTGCTGTGCTTTTGCTGTGGTACGGTTATACACGGTTACTTGATGACCGGCAGTTGCTAAATGACCCGCCATTGGATAACCCATTACACCTAAACCGATAAATGCGACTTTCATTGACATAAAATTGACCTATTTCAGTGGTAACTTAAAAAGATAATTTGATTATCTCAACCGAACAGTAAAAAAGCGAATGAAAAAGTCTTCATTAAATTTCTTCATGGACGACACAAAATAGGTAACCTATGGATAGCATATATCAATTCAGTGCCCCGCTTTATAACGGCGAAAATTTTGCCTTAAGTCAGTTAAAAGGCAAAACGATTTTAATCGTCAATACCGCCAGTAAGTGTAACTTTTCGGTGCAGTTAAGCGCACTCGAGAAACTATATCAGCAATATAAAGCGAATGGTTTTACTGTGCTGGCATTTCCGTGCAATCAATTTGACTACAATGAGCCAATAGACAACATTGATATTAAAGACTTTTATCAACAACAGTTTAATGTTAGTTTTCCTGTGTTTAGTAAAGTAATGGTCAATGGCCCTGATGCTCACCCGTTATTTAACTATTTAAAAGCACATACCCGAGGAATTGCACAAAATCGTGCTATAAAATGGAATTTCACCAAGTTTCTAATAAACTCTGAGGGACAATTGGCGGTACGTTATGCACCGCGCACTAAACCCGACACCTTAAAACAGGTCATAGAGAGTAATATTAATGATGCAACTAACGGTAGCGCTTTTCAGTTCGCAAAAATATGAACATGCATCTTTTGATGCCTGTTTAAACAATCAAACACGCATCAAATTAACCCGTTTTGAACAATCTCTTGATGCGAAAAGTGCCATACTTAGCCAAGGCTTTGATGCTGTATGCGTATTTGTAAACGATATCGTTGATAAAACGGTTATTGATCAGCTTGCTCAATTCGGCGTGAAATGTATTTTATTACGCTGTGCTGGCTTTAATAACGTTGACCTAGCTGCGGCAAATGCCCATAACATCAAAGTATGCCGAGTACCCGCTTACAGTCCTGAGGCAGTTGCAGAGCACTGTGTAGCATTAATACTTACCCTCAATCGCAAAACTCACAAAGCCTATAACCGTATCCGTGAAGATAATTTTGATTTAAATGGCTTGCTTGGCTTTAACTTATTCAAGAAAACCATTGGTATCATTGGCTGTGGAAAAATTGGCTTGGCTTTAGTAAATATACTCAATGGCTTTGGTGCAAATGTATTGGTTTGCGACCCTTATGCAGTACCAGGTAAGTATACAATTTGTGATCTAGACACTTTATTAAGTCAAAGCGATGTGATCTCTTTGCACTGCCCGTTAACCGAGCAAACTCATCATATGATCAACGAACACGCTTTTGCCAAAATGAAGCAAGGGGTGATGCTTATAAACACTTCCCGCGGCGCATTAGTTGATAGCAAAGCCTGTATTGGCGCACTTAAAACTAAAAAATTGGGTTATTTAGGGCTAGATGTGTACGAACAAGAGTCAGAACTATTCTTTAAAGACCGCAGTGATGAAATTATGCAAGACGATGTGTTTTCGCGTTTGGTAAGTTTTCCAAACGTACTGGTCACCGGCCACCAAGGCTTTTTTACCAAAGAAGCATTGAGTGAAATTGCGCAAATCACCGTAAATAATGCACTTGAGTTCGCTAATAACCTACCACTAAGTAATGAAGTTAAATAAGAGGTTGATTTAGGTGCTAGATGCTAGATGCTAGATGCTAGATGCTAGATGCTAGATGCTA